>NZ_JAUPWM010000336.1:0-292 GCF_032436795.1 Streptomyces sp. P9(2023) | reverse complement strand
CAGACGCATGCGCACCTGTAGCTGCATTCTGCGATAAGGCTGCAGGGCCGCATGCAGCCGCGCGGCCTCCTGCGCCAGGAACTGGTTATGACTTGCTTCGTAGATGCGCTGGTGAAACAGGCTGTTCTCGTAGTAGTAACCATTGCTGTCGCCCGCCTCCACCTTGGCCTGGCAGGCTCGGTGAACGTCCTGCAGCAGTGCCAGCTCGTCGGCGGTGATGCGCCGCGCCGCCAACCGGCCGCACAGCCCCTCCAACTGGGCCATCACCTCGAACCGCTCTACCAGCTCTGAA
>NZ_JAUPWM010000335.1:0-292 GCF_032436795.1 Streptomyces sp. P9(2023) | reverse complement strand
GTCTTTTGGATGCAGAATGGTCTGAATGACATTGCGGATAAGCAAGGGATTGATGGGGTATCGCGAAAAGTCAATGGCGGAAATCTTGGCTTGGTTGATCGCCGATCTTGGGCGCAGAAGTACGCCGCTCAGTGGGTGATCCGATGACCTGCACGCGAGGTTCAGCCAGCTTGGGTAGCCTTGAACTGCAATCAGCAGTAAGAGGTTATCCCCATGAACACATGGTGGCAGAATAATATGGAAGCCTATATTGGTCCGATCCTATCCTTGATGGGTATAGGGATTAGCGGTC
>NZ_JAUPWM010000334.1:0-292 GCF_032436795.1 Streptomyces sp. P9(2023) | reverse complement strand
CTACTGCTCGATCGAGATGAGGGCTGATGGTGGTACCGAGACCGTGGCTGATGTCCGCATCTACGGCGACATCGGGAGATGGGGTGGTGTGTCCGCCAAGGACTTTGCCGAGCAGATCGCGGCGCTCGATGTCGATCAGATCAACCTGTACGTGAACTCTCCGGGCGGCGCTGCCTGGGATGGTGTGGCGATCATGAATGCGCTGCGTCGGCACCGTGCCCGCGTCCTCGTCACCGTGGATGGGCTGGCCGCGTCGGCGGCGTCACTCATCTGCATGGCCGGTGACCACATC
>NZ_JAUPWM010000333.1:0-293 GCF_032436795.1 Streptomyces sp. P9(2023) | reverse complement strand
CCCCAAGGCGATCTGTGACCGTATCATCGTCAATCCAACCGATGACTATTTGCGTGATAATCCTGACGCACTTCCAGTCTGGGTTGAGCAGCGTGGGTTCAAGGAAATCGACGGCTACACAGTCGGCGGCAAGTTTGACATTGTCATCGACAAGCGTTTGTTTGACATCAAGTCAACGTCTGTCTGGGCTTACATCTTTGGTTCCAGAGATGAAGACCATAGCCGACAGGGTTCCATCTATCGCTGGCTTTTCCCTGAAAAGATCGATGACGATTTCGTCTACATCAACTACA
>NZ_JAUPWM010000332.1:0-293 GCF_032436795.1 Streptomyces sp. P9(2023) | reverse complement strand
GCAGTTTTACTGCGCTAGTCAACGCGAGCGTTATGCATTAGGAGGCAATGAGCATTGAGCACTGTCGAGGGTTGGGCTAAGCAAATTGTTGCCAAAGAGCTGGGCGAGATAGTTGAAGTCCATGATGATGGTTCTGAACCTGGAATGTATGATCTTATGATAGGATCAAAGAGCTCTCCTAAATACGCTATTGAATGTGTTGGTGCAGTCGACCCCGTCGCAACTGAAACATGGAATGTTGGCCCACCATTAAGGTTAACTCAGCTGGTGATTGGCAGCTGATGTGATTTAAC
>NZ_JAUPWM010000331.1:0-293 GCF_032436795.1 Streptomyces sp. P9(2023) | reverse complement strand
CGCATCTGGAGAGACGCGCCCGCTCATTGGATGTGGCGCTGCAATTGCGGACGAATCGGAAGGTGGCAGTCCACATTTGGCGAGGCCCTGTCGGCGTCTGAGCGTCACCGGCACGACATGGCCGACCTCTCCACCGACGACGGCCTGCGGCGCTACCTCGCCTCCACGCGACGCACCCAGGTCGCGGCATGACACCCACCCTGATCGCTCCCGGGGCGGGTGACGACCGCCGAGCCCCCGCCCCGGGAGCCTGCTCCGCCCTCCACATCCTCACCGGCGCGATGGGACTAGAC
>NZ_JAUPWM010000116.1:0-675 GCF_032436795.1 Streptomyces sp. P9(2023) | reverse complement strand
GATGACAGCACTTGTTGCTTTAAACTCAATACGCTCTTGACCTTTCGCTTTGTTAGATGTGAAGTCTTCTCCATCAACGTAACCAGACATTTCAAGGTATTTTTTTAGCTTTAAGAATGACGAATGCGATGTACTAATTCTGGTTTAAATAGTGTTCCTGCTTTAATTGCGTCTGCCATGTTTTTTAATCTCCTTTGTTAGTTAAGTTTCGAGCCATTTCTGCCCAGCTTGCTTCTTTTTTGTCAGAAATGGTTGGTTCATTTGATTTTAAAGGTGGCGTCGGTTGTTTTGGCGCCAAATAACTTGCTAGTCTTTCAGCATCAGCCTTGAATCCGTCCTCGTCATCACCTTGAAGTCTGTCTGCTAAGTCAAGTGGTAAGCCATATTCAGTTGCAATGCGTTGCTTAGCAGTTTGTAATCTAGTTTGAGTTAAGTCTCCATTTAACGATTCAACCTGAGAGCTTAACTCTGTTTCTCTAGTTTTTAGATCATTAATTGTATTTTGGTAAGTTGTTTCTTTAGCTTCAAAATCAGCTAGTTGTTTTTTCAAGTCTTCATAGTCTGCATATTTCTCACGCTCTCGTGATAATCGTGCTTTTATAACTGCATCTAATTCTTCTTGAGTTTCAATAATTTTAAAATCTGACATATAACGTCCTTTCTCCTGCTTTGCCC
>NZ_JAUPWM010000330.1:0-295 GCF_032436795.1 Streptomyces sp. P9(2023) | reverse complement strand
CAATGGCAAAGCACTGAAAGCGCTACCAACACGTGACGCGGTATTACCCTTTATTATGTTGCTGTCTGCAGCGAAAGAGTCGGGTATTACGGCATTAGTAGAAGCCCTGCCTAAACGTTACACTCATAGCGACCGTATTCAAAACTTTGCCACTGAGAAGAGCGTTGCGATTGTGCAAGCAGGCGCAAAAAACGCCCAAGCACTTAGCGAGCAAGTTGGCTTTACTGGCCTTACGGTTAAGGCAGTGGATATCACTGATGGGTTGCGTATTACTTTATCGGATAACTCGATTTTC
>NZ_JAUPWM010000018.1:0-130917 GCF_032436795.1 Streptomyces sp. P9(2023) | reverse complement strand
ACAGCCGGCACGGCAGCCAGTGGGCCGCAAAGATCTACAACGACGCCAGGGCCCGCAAGAAGCGACACCCCCACGCCGTCCGCATCCTCGCCCGATCCTGGCTCCGGGTGATGTGGGCATGCTGGCGCAACGGAACCTGCTACGACCCCGACATCCACCAAGCCAACGGCAAGATCAACACGGCCGCCGACACACCTCTGGCGGCATAGAGGTTGACTCAGGAAACTCACGCGTTCGCCACCCCCGTGTTGCCGCTGCCGCCGTACATGTTCACGGCGTCGCCGAAGTAGTAGTTGCTGGGCTTGCTGATCATCACCCGTTCGACGTGCACCCGGAACTCGTTCTCCGGGTTCTCGATGGCGTCCGTGACGGTGTGGACGAGCGTCATCAGATACGCGCGGTCCCGGCTGGTGACGATCGCCGTCGAGGGGCCGGAGGTCTCGATCCCCAGCACGAAGTGGGACTTGGCGAAGACCACGCCGATCATGTCGGCGACGAAGTAGACCACGAAGCACACGAGGACGAACCAGAGGAACGGGGTGATGCCGCCCGAGTCGCTGTCGTAGGAGTCGTAGTCGTTGTCGTAGGACGACGAGCGGAAGGCCCTGGTGTCCGTCACCATGACCAGCAGAATTGCCACCACGAGGGTGACGGCCATCCGCTTCAGGAAGCGCATGAAGGCCTCGCCTCGGCGCGGGTGGAGCGTGAACGTGTAGACGCGGGCGACGTTGTGCAGCGAGTACGCCGCTCCGCCCACCCACAGCAGCCGCTTACTGACCTTGAGCTCGATCTCGCCGGAGGTCGTCGGCTGGTTCCCCGGCCTCGGCTGATTCCACGGCCGCGGCGGTGTCGACGGTGGGGTTGGCGGCGTGGGTGGCGTGGGTGGCGTTGGTGGCGTCTTCGGCGGTTCCATGCGTCCCCCTGTTGCTCAGTTCCGACGTTGCGTCAAGTGTGAGGCACGGAAGGGGAGTTGAGGAGGGGAAATCAGGCAGCAGGGAGCACGGCGGAGGGCCCGCACCCCGGGATCGGGATGCGGGCCCTTGCGCGTTGTGCCCAGTCCTACAGGAACGAGTTGATCTCGATCGTCTCGGTCCGGCCCGGGCCCACGCCGATCGCGGAGATCGGGGCGCCCGACATCTCCTCCAGGGCCTTCACGTAGGCCTGCGCGTTCTTCGGCAGGTCGGCGAAGGTCTGGGCCTTGGTGATGTCCTCGGACCAGCCCGGGAGCATCTCGTAGACGGGCTTCGCGTGGTGGAAGTCCGTCTGCGAGTACGGCAGCTCCTCGACGCGCTTGCCGTCGATCTCGTACGCGACGCAGACCGGGATCTGCTCCCAGCCCGTCAGCACGTCGAGCTTGGTGAGGAAGAAGTCCGTCAGGCCGTTGACCCGGGTCGCGTACCGCGCGATGACCGCGTCGAACCAGCCGCAGCGACGGTCACGGCCGGTGGTGACACCGCGCTCGTGGCCGATGCGGCGCAGCGCCTCGCCGTCCTCGTCGAAGAGCTCCGTCGGGAACGGGCCGGCGCCGACACGGGTCGTGTACGCCTTGAGGATGCCGATGACCCGGCTGATCTTCGTCGGGCCCACGCCGGCGCCGGTGCAGGCGCCGCCCGCGGTCGGGTTCGACGAGGTGACGAAGGGGTACGTGCCGTGGTCGACGTCCAGGAGCGTGCCCTGGCCGCCCTCGAAGAGCACGACCTTGTCGTCGTCGAGCGCCTTGTTCAGGATCAGCGTGGTGTCCGCGACGAACGGCTTGATCTGCTCCGCGTACTGGAGCATCTCCTCGACGATCTGGGCGGCGTCGATCGCGCGGCGGTTGTAGAGCTTGGCGAGCAGCTGGTTCTTGCCCTCCAGCGCCGCCTCGACCTTCTGCTCCAGGATCGACTCGTCGTACAGGTCCTGGACCCGGATGCCGACGCGGTTGATCTTGTCGGCGTAGGTCGGGCCGATGCCGCGTCCCGTCGTACCGATCTTGCGCTTACCGAGGAACCGTTCCGTCACCTTGTCGAGGGTGACGTTGTACGGAGTGATCAGATGCGCGTTCCCGCTGATCAGGAGCTTGGACGTGTCGACGCCTCGGTCGTTCAGTCCGCTCAGCTCGGAGAGCAGGACCGCCGGGTCGACGACGACTCCGTTCCCGATCACCGGGGTGCACCCCGGGGAGAGGATTCCGGAAGGGAGAAGATGCAGCGCGTATTTCTGGTCGCCTACGACGACGGTGTGGCCGGCGTTGTTGCCGCCCTGGTAGCGCACTACATAGTCAACGGATCCACCGAGGAGATCGGTGGCCTTTCCCTTGCCCTCGTCACCCCACTGAGCACCGAGCAGCACAAGTGCGGGCACAGGCGTACACCCCTTCCGGGTGGGGCATGTCCAAGGTCAGGGGCCGAGGCCGCCTCACCGGTGTGCCCCGGAATAGACGAAGCCCCTGGCGCAATAGCGCAAGGGGCTCTTGCACAAAGATGCTACCCGAGGAAGGACCGAGGTGTCGGCTCACGACCAGCTGCTGGTGGTCATCGACCCGGTCGCCCGCCGGAATGACGGCGAGTCCGTACGGATCGCGAAGGATGTGTTGTGTGCGGGGGCAGATGCGAAAATCTGCCTTCCGGACAGCCCCGAGGAGTTTTCCCGGGCCCTTGCCCGGCGCGGCTCCCGGCGCCCGGTGGTGGTCGGCGACGACCGTGCGCTGCTACGGACGGTGACGCTGTTGCACCGGGAGCGTGAGCTCGCGGACGGGGCACTGTCGCTGGTGCCGGTCGGCGCGCCGGGCTCGCTGGAAGTGGCGTACGCGCTCGGCGTGCCGCGCAGCACGGTGGCGGCGGCGCGGGCTGTGCTCGACGGGGTGGCGCACCGGCTCGACCTGCTGGTCGACGACAGCGACGGGGTGGTGCTCGGCGATCTGCGGATCCCGGCGGTGCGGGTCGAGGCGACCGGCCCGCCGACGGTCTGGGACACCTGCCGCTCCCTGGTCCGCACCCTGGTCCGGCCGGCCCCGGCCGCCCAGGCGGCGGCGCGGGTGCACCGGCTGCGGGTGGAGGCGGACGGCGTGCTGCTCAGCGATGTGAGCGCGCCGGTGGAGGGCGTGAGCGTACGGTCCCTGCGCGGTGGTGCGGGCCTGGCCGCGATCACGATCCAGCCGCCGTCGGCACCGCCGGTGCACGCCGACGCCCGCACGCTGACGGTCTCGGGCCCGGACTTCCGCTATCGCGCGGACACGGTGGTGTCGGGGCCGGTGCGGAGGCGGACGTGGACGGTGCGGGAGGGGGCGTGGGGGCTGACGCTGCCGAAGGACTGAGGGCCACGCGTCGGTCCACAGTTGGGTCCGCGCTTGGGTACGCGCTTGGGTACGCGCTTGCCATGTCTATCGATTTTCAATAGATTCCCATCGTGACTCGATCGAAGGAGCGATGGCGATGGGAAGACTGACGGTGCTCGCCCTGCGCGCCGTGCTGGCGGTGGTGCTCGCCGGCTCGGTGCTCGTGCAGGCACTCATGGTGTGGGCGCTGATCAGCGGGAACGACCCGGAGGACGGGTCACTCCCGCTGACCCCGCTGCGCGTGTTCACGATCCTGGGCCTGGCGTCGGCGCAGGTCGCCCTGGTCTGCGTATGGCGGCTGGTGACGATGGTGCGGCGCGGAACGGTGTTCTCCCACACCGCCTTCCGGTACGTGGACGTCGTGATCGGCGCGATCGTGGCGGCCGCCCTCGTCTGGTTCGCGGTCACGGCCCTCAACGCACCTGGCCAGCGGGACGACCCCGGCGTCACCGTCATCATGGGCGGGATCGGCCTGGCGATCCTGGGGGTCGCGCTGATCGTGCTCGTCCTGCGCACGCTGCTCGCCCAGGCCGTCGCGCGCGACGTCGAGGCGACGCGGATGGCGGCCGAGCTGGACGAGGTGATCTGATGCCGATCGCCGTCGACATCGACGTGATGATGGCGAAGCGGAAGATGTCCGTGGGCGAGCTCGCGGAACGCGTCGGGATCACCCCCGCCAACCTGGCCGTACTCAAGAACGGCCGCGCCAAGGCGGTCCGCTTCACGACCCTCGCCGCCCTCTGCGAGGTACTGGAGTGCCAGCCGGGCGACCTGCTGCGCTGGGAGCCGGCGGAGGAGCGCGCGGAGCCGGCCTCCGCCGAGGCCTAGGCCTCGCGCTCCGCCTCCGCCGTGGCCGCCTTGTGCTCCCGCCAACGGTCGAGGAGGCTCAGCATCTCCTTCTGGAGGAACTCGAAGAAGGCGGCGGTGTCCGCCGTGCGGCGGCCCGCCGCCGTGTTCGGGCCGAGGATCTCGGAGCCGTCGCGGAGCACCTTCTCCCAGCGGGTCAGGATCGCGTCGCGGCGGGTGAGGGTCTCGTACCAGACCTCGTTGTGGAGGACGTAGCGGTCGCGGCGCGAGCCGGGGTCGCGTTCGCGGCTGACCATGCCGACCTGGCTGAGGTAGCGGATCGCGCCGGAGACGGCGGCCGGGCTGATCTGGAGCTGGTCGGCGAGTTCGGCCGAGGTCATGGACGCGCTCTCGGAGGCGAGCAGGGCCGCGAAGACCCTGGACGCCATGCGCTGCATGCCCGCCTCGGTCAGTTCGGCGGCGAAGCGCTCCACGAATCGGGACACGGCCTCATCGTCGCCCGCGCTGGTCGTCGTCATCTCGCTCATCCCCCAACTTTATACGCTTCCTTAACTTCACAAGTTTGTGAAACTAGCGTACGTTCAGAAACATGGCGAAGGCAATCACGGTGGCCGGACTGCACAAGTCGTTCGGCCGTACCCACGCGCTGGACGGCCTCGACCTCGCGGTCGAGACCGGTGAGGTCCACGGCTTCCTCGGCCCGAACGGCTCCGGGAAGTCCACCACCATCCGGGTCCTCCTCGGGCTGCTGCGCGCCGACTCCGGAGCGGCCCAGCTCCTCGGCCGGGACCCGTGGCACGACGCCGTCGAGCTGCACCGCCGGATCGCGTACGTCCCCGGTGACGTCACGCTCTGGCGGAACCTCTCGGGCGGCGAGGTCATCGACCTCTACGGACGGCTGCGCGGCGGCCGTCTCGACAAGGCGCGGCGCGCCGAGCTGATCGAGCGGTTCGAGCTCGACCCGACGAAGAAGGGGCGGACGTACTCCAAGGGCAACCGCCAGAAGGTCGCCCTCGTCGCCGCCTTCGCCTCCGACGTCGACCTGCTCATCCTCGACGAACCCACCAGCGGCCTCGACCCCCTGATGGAGGAGGTCTTCCAGCGCTGCGTGGCGGAGGAGCGCGAGCGAGGGCGCACGATCCTGCTGTCCTCGCACATCCTCAGCGAGGTCGAGACGCTCTGCGACCGGGTCAGCATCATCCGCAAGGGGCAGACGGTGGAGAGCGGTTCGCTCGCCGAGCTGCGCCACCTCACCCGTACGAGCGTCACCGCCGAGCTCGCGGGCGCGCCGAACGGGCTCGCCCACCTGCCGGGCGTGCACGACCTGGACGTGCAGGGGCACCGGGTGCGGCTCCAGGTCGACACGGACAAGCTCGACGCGGTGCTGCGCTCGCTGACGGAGTCGGGGGTGCGTTCGTTGACGAGCACGCCGCCGACCCTGGAGGAGCTGTTCATGCGGCACTACGCGGAGGAGGTGGCGGCGCGATGAGCACGACGTCGCTCGCCGTACATCTGACGGGTACGGGCGCGCTGGCGCGGCTCGCGCTGCGCCGCGACCGGCTGATGATGCCGATCTGGGTGGTCGTCACGGGCGGCCTGGTCGCCAGTGGGGTCGGCTCGCTGGAGGGTTTGTACGGGACGGCGGCGCAGCGGGCGGAGCTGGCGGCGTCGATGACCGCGAACAGCTCGATGCGGTCGCTGTACGGGCCGGTGTTCTCCGACTCCGTCGGGGGCCTTGTGGCGTGGCGTTTCGGGACGTTCGCGGCGGTGCTTGCGGCCGTGATGAGCCTGATCATCGTCGTACGGCACACGAGGGAAGAGGAGGAGACGGGTCGTCAGGAGCTGCTCTCCTCGGCGGTGGTGGGCCGGCGCGCCCCGCTGACGGCCGCGCTGCTCGCGGCGCTCGTCGCCAACGCGGGCGTCGCGCTCATCGTGACGGCGGGGCTCGCGGGGCAGGGCCTGGGTGGGGCGCTTGCGCTCGGCCTCGCGGTGGGCGGGACGGGCATGCTCTTCGCGACGATGGCGGCGATCGTCGCGCAGTTGACGGAGAGCGCGCGGCTGGCGAAGGGCCTGACGGCGGCGGTACTGGGCCTGGCGTTCGTGCTGCGGGCGGCGGGGGATACGGGCCGGTCGGACGGCTCGTCGCCGCTGACCTGGCTCTCGCCGATCGGCTGGGCCGAGAACGTCCGGGCGTTCGGCGGGGAGCGGTGGTGGGTGGTGCTGCTGATCGCCGGGGCGGTGCTCGTCCAGGCGGCGGTGGCGTACGAGCTGGCCGGGCGGCGTGATGTGGGGATGAGCTTCCTGCCGACCCGGCCGGGGCCTGCGGAGGGCCGGCTGGCGACGGCGGGGGCACTGGCGTGGCGGTTGCAGCGGGGGTCGGTGCTGGGCTGGTCGCTGGGCTTCCTGCTGGGCGGTCTGGTCTTCGGCGGGATGGTGGAGGGCGCGGCGGATCTTGTCGGCGACAACGAGCAGGCGCGGGAGATTTTCGAGCGGATGGGCGGTCAGAGCGGTCTGACGAACGCGTTCCTCGCGACGATGACCGGCATGTTCGGGATGATCGCGGCGCTGTACGCGGTGGGGTCGGTGCTGCGTCCGCACGGCGAGGAGACGTCGGGGCGGGCGGAACCGATCCTGGCGAACGCGGTGGGGCGGGTGCGATGGGCGGCGGGTCACCTGGTGATCGCGTTCGGGGGCGCGGCGCTGATCATGCTGCTTGCGGGGCTGGGCCTGTACGTGTCGTACGGCCGGGACCTGGCGCCGATCCTGGGGGCGTGTGTGGCCCAACTCCCGGCGATCTGGACACTGGCGGGGCTTGCCGTCCTGCTGTGGGGCGCGTTTCCGAGGGCGGCGGTTGCGGGGTGGGGCGTGGCGGGCCTGTGCCTGGCGCTCGGCTGGATCGGGCCGGCGCTGAACCTCCCGAGATGGGCCCTGAACCTCTCCCCCTTCGGCCACCTCCCGAAGCTCCCGGGCGGGGGTGTGTCGTGGGCGCCGCTGTGGTCCCTGACGGCGGTGGCGGTGACCCTTACGGGGGTGGGCCTCTGGCGCCTCAGGGGGCGTGACTTGACGACGTCGTGACCGCGGGGGTCCCCCGTAAGGGGGCGGGACGTTTGTGACCGCCCCCGAGCGAGGGGCCCCGGTGAGGGGGCCCGAAGGGTGACCGCCCCCGAGCGAGGGCCTGACAGGGCACCCCGGCGGCGCGGAGCTGCCGCTTGTCGGGAGGTTCGGGGGCGCAGCCCCCACCCGAGACCCCGGCGGCGCGAAGCTGCCGCCCGCCGGGGGGATTTGGGGGCGTCAGCCCCCGACACTCACCCTCACCCCCACCCGCCCCCGGCAGGGTTTCGGGGAGGGTTGGGGTGGGGGGCTACAGCTGTACCTGGAGTTCGGGGACGCCCCTGATGACGTAGCCCGGGTTCCACCGGGGTTCCGCGGCCAGCCGGAGCGTGGGCGCCTGGCGGAGCAACTCCGCGAAGAGCGTGGTCAGTTCCAGGCGGGCCAGTGGCGCGCCCAGGCAGTAGTGGATACCCGCGCCGAACGTGACGTGGGGGTTCTCCGCGCGGGTGAGGTCCAAGGTGTCCGGGTCCTCGAAGCGCGCCGGGTCGCGGTTGGCCGAGCCGAAGAGGAGCGCGACCTCCGAGCCGCGCGGGATCCGGACGTCCCCCACCTCGATGTCGTCCAGCACCCAGCGCTCGAACATCTGCAGCGGCGTGTCGTAGCGGAGGATTTCTTCCACAGCTGTGGACAACATCTCCGGAGAGCCGGACGCCCGCAGCGCCGCCAGCTGCTCCTCATGCCGCAGCAGCGTCCACCAGCCGTTCACCGTCGTGTTGACCGTCGCCTCGTGCCCCGCGTTCAGCAGCAGCACGCACGTGGAGATCATCTCCTGCTCCGTGAGCTCCTCCACCCCCACCAGCGCCGAGATCAGGTCCTCCCCCGGAGACTTCCGCCGCCGCCCGATCAGCTCCCGCAGGTACGCCGAGAAGTCCAGCGACGCCCGCACCGCCCGCCGCGCCGTCTCCTCCGAGGGGTTCAGTTCGAACATCCCGCAGATGTCGGCCGACCACGGCCGCAGCATCCGCCGCTCCTCGTCCGACTCCGGAATCCCGAGCATCTCCGCGATCACCGCCACCGGGAGGGGTTCCGCCACCTCCGACAGCAGATCGCCGCCGCCCCGCGCCACCAGGCCGCCCACCAGCTCCGCCGCCAGCCGCCGTACCGTCGGCGCCAGCCGCTCCACCGTGCGCGGCGTGAACGCCTTCGACACCAGGCGGCGGATCCGCGTGTGGTCCGCCGCCTCCAGGTCGAGCAGACCGTGGTCGTTCAGCGTGTGGAAGGGCTCGTGCGCCGCCGGCGGGGGCGTACGGCCGAACTCCTCGTGCGTGAACCGGTGCGTGTACGTACGGCCCAGGCGCCGGTCCCGCAGCAGCGCCGACACGTCCTCGTAGTGCGGGATCAGCCACTGCCGCGTCGGCCCGAACCAGTGCGCCCGCCCCCTCGCCCGTAGCTCGGCGTAGGCGGGGTACGGGTTCGCTACGAATTGTGGTGACCACGGGTCGAAGACAGCGTCCATGGGCCGAAACTACCCGCCCGAACTACCCGCCCGAACTACCCGCCCACCTGTACCAGCCTCGCCTCGTACGCGAACACCGCCGCCTGCGTCCGGTCCCGCAGCCCCAGCTTCACCAGGATCCGGCTCACATGCGTCTTGATCGTCGACTCGGCCACCACCAGATGGTCGGCGATCTCCGCGTTCGACAGGCCCTGCGCGATCAGCACCAGGACCTCCGTCTCCCGCTCGGTCAACTCCCCGACCTGCGACAACGCGGCCACCTTCGGCGTCTCCACCGCCCGTGCGAACTCGGTGATCAGCCGCTTCGTCACGGTCGGCGCGAGCAGCGCCTCACCGGCCGCCACCACCCGCACCCCGTCGGCCAGCTGCCGCGCGGACGCGTCCTTCAGGAGGAAGCCCGAGGCCCCGGCGCGCAGCGCCTGGTACACGTACTCGTCCAGGTCGAAGGTCGTCAGGACCAGCACCTTCGCGTCCGCGTCCGCCGCGACGATCTCGCGCGTCGCCTCGATGCCGTTCAGCTCCGGCATCCGGATGTCCATCAGGACGACGTCCGGGCGCAGGGCCGCGACCTGGGCGATCGCCTCCCGCCCGTTGACGGCCTCGCCGACCACCTCGATGTCCGGCATCGCGCCGAGCAGCACCGAGAAGCCCTCGCGGACCATCATCTGGTCGTCGACGATCAGTACCCGGATCACTGGTCCACCACTTCCTCAAGGTCACGCTCACGGATCACCGGGACGAAGGCCGTGACCTCGAAGCCGCCGTCCTCGGTCGGCTCGGCCGTCATCTCGCCGTTCAGCATCGTCACCCGCTCGCGCATCCCGGTGAGGCCGTGGCCGGCCCCCGGAGAGGGTTTCACGAGCCCGCGCGCCGGACCGTTCACGATCCGCAGACCGAGGCCGCCGAGGACGTACGACACCTCCACCTTCGCGCCCGCGCCCGGCGCGTGCCGCAGCACGTTGGAGAGCGCCTCCTGGACGATCCGGTACGCCGAGAGCTCCACGCCCTGCGGCAGGTCCCGTACCGCGCCGGTCACCGTCTTCTCGACGTCGAGCCCGGCCTCGCGGACGTTCGCGACCAGCCCCTCGAGATCGGCGAGGGTGGGCTGCGGGGCGTCGGGGGCCTCGTAGTCCTCCGCCCGTACGACACCGAGGACGCGGCGCAGCTCGGTCAGCGCGGCGACCGCGTTCTCCCGGATGGTGACGAAGGCCTGCTCCAGCTCCGGCGGCGGGTTCTCGACCCGGTACGGGGCGGCCTCGGCCTGGATGGCGACCACCGACATGTGGTGGGCGACGACGTCGTGCAGCTCGCGGGCGATGGTGGTGCGCTCTTCGAGGAGGGTCCGCTTCGAGCGTTCGACGGCGGTCACGGTCTGCTGCGCGGTGACCTCCTGCGTGGCCTGGCGGCGGACCTGGACGACGGTCACGACGAGCAGCGCGAGCGCGGCGATGAAGAGGAGCTCCGGGGCGTCGGTGGTGTAGCCGCGGGTGAGGAAGAACTCGGAGAAGAGCGCGTAGCCGGCGGTCAGCGTCCACATCCAGGCGGCGGTGCGCGGCCGGGTGCGGGCGGCGACCACGGTGAGGACGACGAGGTGCGCGAGGAAGGAGTTCTCCGACCAGGGCCAGCCCTCGGCGAAGCCGCCGCCGATGACACCGACGAAGGGGGTGGAGGCCAGTGAGGCCCAGAAGGCGAGCACGGGGCGGACGAGGGTGAGCAGCACGATCAGCGCGGGGACGAAGGAGTACACCACGGTCAGCACGCTGCCCGCGGGGCCGCCCTGGATCATGGTGCCCATCAGGAAGACGATGAAGGCCCAGCCGGCGACGACCGTGTGCGGGGTCCACGCCACGTAGGCGCGTATCCGCTCGGGCACGCGCCGCATGCGCGGCCCGTCGAGCGCCATGGGCGGCAGCGGGCGGTAGGCGAAGGCGTCGTGGAAGAGGTCCTGCCGCAGCCCGCCGAGCGCGCCCTGGGCCAGGCGGAACTCGGGGCTGCGGCTCGTCGCGCGGGTCTGGGTCCGGTTCTCAGTCACGCCAGCCACGGTACGGGGGGGCGACGGACGCGGTCGTCCCCACGGATGGGGATCCTCCCACGTCCGTCTTGAGGAGGACGGGGCCCGATCGCCCCCCTTCCCCCTTCACCACGCCAGCTGGGCGATCTCCTCCGCCACCACCGCGCAGGCGTCCGCCGCCGGGTCGATCAGGGGGAAGTGGCCCACGGCCGGGAGGAGTGTGAGGCCGACCGTCTCGCCTGCCTTTGCCGCCGCCTCCACGTAGGCCTCGGCGACGGCCTGTGGGACGACGACGTCGTCGCGGCCCTGGACGATCGCCGTCGCGATGCCCGTCGGCAGCAGCAGGGCCGGGTCGGCGTGCCGGGCCCGTACGTCGAACTCGCCCTCTCCGCCCAGGAGTTCGGTCACCGCCCCGCCGCACACGCCGAGCTCCACGGCCCGGTCGAAGTGCGCGATCGGGGCCAGCGCCACCACGCCGCGCAGCGCGGGCGGGGCCGGCAGCCGCCAGGGCGCGTCGGGTGCGAGGACGTGCCGGGCGGCCGCCCAGAGGGCGAGGTGGCCGCCGGCGGAGTGGCCGGTGAGCACGATCCGGCGCGCATCGGCCTGCGGCAGGTGCGCGGCGGCCAGCCGCGGTACGGCGTCCAGCGCGGCGGCCACGTCGTCGAAGGTCTCCGGCCAGCGGCCGGCCACCGGTCCCGTACCGCCCTGCCGGGGGATGGCGCCGCCCCGCCGGTACTCGACGTTGGCGACGGCGAACCCCCGGCGGGCCAGAAAGTCCACGAAAGGAGTCAGATGCTGCCGGTCGTACGGCGCCCGCCACGCACCGCCGTGCAGCGCGACGACGAGCGGCGCCTGCTCCCGGCCGTCGCGCGGGGCGTAGAAGTCGACGACCTGGTCGGGGTGGTCGCCGTACGCGGCGGACGCGTCCGGGGCGACGGCCGGGTGCGAGAACGCCGACGCTTCTTCGGCGGCGTCGCGCGCGGCGGGGTCCGGCATGCTGTTCCAACCTCTCGGGGACGGGGCCGAATTGGCCTGACCTGCGGGGACCGTATCAGCACTGACGCCCCCACAGATCAAGCGATCATCGGACGGTGTGACCTCGGACTTCGAGGTCACAGCCCCCTTCCGGCCGCTATCCGGCCGGTACCTCCGCCACGACCTCCGCGAGGACCCGCGCCGCCCGCTCGACGTCCGCGAAGCCGACGTACAGCGGAGTGAAGCCGAACCGCAGCACGTCCGGGCGGCGCAGATCGCCGACCACCCCGCGCCGGGTCAGCTCGGCCATGACGGCGGGCGCCTCGGCGCACCGCAGCGCGACCTGACTGCCACGCTCCCCGTGCGCCCGGGGCGTCAGGGACTCGACCCGGCCCGCCGGTACGTACGCGGCCACGCACTCCTCGAAGAAGTCCGTCAGGGCCAGGGACTTGGCCCGTACGTCCTCGATGGCGACCCCGTCCCAGACGTCCAGCGCCGCTTCGAGCGCCAGCATGGACAGGATGTCCGGCGTCCCGACCCGGCCCCGCGGCGCGCCCTCGGCCGCCACGTACCCGGGGGTCATCCCGAACGGGTCGGCGTGCGAGTTCCAGCCGGGCAGCGGCGAGTCGAAGGCCGCCTGGTGCCGCTCGGCGACGTACAGGTACGCGGGCGAACCGGGGCCGCCGTTGAGGTACTTGTACGTGCAGCCGACCGCCAGGTCGACCCCGTGCTCGTCCAGGCCGACGGGCAGCGCGCCCGCGCTGTGGCACAGGTCCCAGACCGCCAGGGCGCCCGCCGCGTGCAGCGCGGCGGTGATCCCGGGCAGGTCGTGGAGCCGACCGGAGCGGTAGTCGACGTGGTTGACGAGCGCGACGGCCGTACGCGGTCCTGCCGCGGCCGCCATGTCCGCCGGGTCGACGGCCACGATCCGGCGGCCGGTCATCCGGGCCGCCGACTCCGCGATGTACCCGTCCGTGGGAAACGTCGAGGCGTCGACGAGGATCTCGTCCCGGTCGTCGGTGGTCAGCCGGGTGGCCGCGACGACCGCCTTGAAGACGTTCACGCTGGTCGAGTCGCCGACCACGATCCGGCCCGGGGCGGCGCCGACGAGCGGGGCGATCCGGTCGCCGATCCGCTCGGGCGCGGTCCACCAGCCGCTCTCGTCCCAGGAGCGGATGCGCAGCCGGCCCCACTCGCGGGTGATGACGTCGGCCATCCGGTCGGGGACGTGCGCGGGCAGCGCGCCCAGCGAGTTCCCGTCCAGGTAGACCGTGGCGTCGTCCAGGACGAACTTCTCGCGGAGCTTGGCCAGCGGGTCGTTCGTGTCACGGAGCTGCGCGTTCTCGCGCAGAGTGATCTCGGAGGTCCCAGAGGTCCCAGAGGTCTCGGAGGTCTCAGCGGTCTCGGAGGTCTCGGCGGTCTCGGCGGTCTCGGCGGTCTCGGCGGTCTCAGACATGGCTCCGCGCCGTCCACAGCTCGGGGAACACGTTCTTCTGCGCGCGCTTCTCCAGCCACGCCACGCCCGCCGAGCCGCCCGTACCCGTCTTGGAGCCCATGGCCCGCCGGGTGGCGACGAGGTGGTCGTTGCGCCAGCGCCAGACCAGCTCGGCGACGTCGCTCAGCGCCTCACCCAGGCGGACGAGTTCGGTGTTCTGGTCGGCGTCCGCGTAGATACCGGCCCAGATCGCCTCGATCTCGGGCGAGGGCTCGTACTTCTTCGCCAGATCGCGGGCGAGCACGGCGTCCGGCACGGGCAGCCCGCGCCGGGCGAGGAGCCGGAGGACCTCGTCGTACAGGCTCGGCTCCTGCAGCGCCTTCTCCAGCTCGGCGTGGACGCGGGGGGCGCCCCGGTGCGGCACGAGCATGGACGCGGACTTCTCGCCGAGCAGGAACTCCATCCGCCGGTACATCGCCGACTGGAAGCCGGAGCCCTCGCCGAGGGCGGCGCGGTAGGAGTTGAACTGCGCGGGGGTGAGCTGGGCGAGCGGCCGCCAGGAGTGGTTCAGGGCCTCCAGCTCGCGCACGGAGCGCTTGAGCGCGTCCATCGCGACGGGTATCCGGTCCTCGCGCAGCGCGCGGCTCGCGGTCTCCCACTCGTGGACGATGACGGTGAACCACAGCTCCATGACCTGGGTGGTGACCAGGAAGACCATCTCGCCCGGGTCGTCGGAGCGGAGGTGCTGGAGGTGGGTGAGAACGTCCGCCTGGACATAGTCCTCGTACGGCGTCGTGCCCGCGAAGTCGAGGTTCGGTGCTTCGACCGAACCGGCTCCGGAGGCATCGGGGAAGGTGGACATTGCTGTCTCCTCGATGTGCGACTACCGGGTAGCGGTCCGCTCCTTCCGTTTGGCAAGTGGAGCCCCGGTCCCCTCGGGTCCGCCCGCTTCGTCGCGCGCGGCCCCATGCGCATCATGGCACGATCGGTCCCTCGATGTAGGTCCCGTCTTCGTCATACGGATACTCGTTCGAGCGGCAGCCCTTGAGCCCCTTGATCTGCTGCATCATCACCGGCGCGAGCTTCCCCGGGCCCGGACAGGTCATGTGGCTGCGGATCCCGATCTCGTGCCCGACCTCGTGGTTGATGATCAGATGCCGGTACTGGGCGGGGGTGCCGGTGAACGTCGGGGAGCCGAGCAGCCAGCGCTTCAGGTTGACCACGACGCCCTGGGTGGTCTCGCAGTTGAGCTCGCCGCGGGTGTTGAGGCCGACGGCGAGGCAGAGCTTGTCGGCGGTCTTCGGGGTGGCGATCCGGATGACGAAGTCGGCGTTCTCGGTGACCAGCTGGAACCTGCCGCGGCCGTGCGCGGCCCAGCCGCGCGGGTGGGCGAGGATCTCCTCGATCTCGGCGGCGGCGTCGGCGGCGGAGAGGTCGATGCCGTCCTCGACCTGGACGCGGTAGCGGCGCAGGGTGCCGCCGGTGCCGACGGGGTCGCCGGAGGACCGGGTGCTGACGAAGGTACCGGAGCCGCTGGCGGGGACGGTCGTCTTCGTGGGCTTGGGCGAGGGGGTGGGCTTGGCGCTGGTCTTCGCCGGGGTCGGGGTGGTGGCCGCGGGGGTGGTGGGGATCGCGGTGGTCGGCTCGTCCGTGGGGGTGGCGGACGCGGTGTCGGCGGGGCCGGTGTCGTCGGCGCTGTTGTAGTGGGCGAGGGCGGCGCCACCGCCGAGGGCGAGCGTGGCGAGCGCGAGCGCGGGGAGGGCGAGGCGCGCTATCGGACTCCGTCTGGACCGGCCCCGGCCGCCGCGTCGACGTCCCCGGCTCTGACTTCGTCCCCGACCCGCGGGTGCGGCGGCGCGCTTACCCAAAACAGACTTCTCCCCTGCGTCGGCCGGGTGGGGGAAGAGGGTGGGGCCTCTGCGCCGGCTGTGTTCTGGCTACAACGGTCCGAAGGATCGTACCGGCCGCTTCGAACACCTTCGAACGAGCCGCGCGGGGGGTGGGGTTGTGTGGGGCGGCCCCGGGGTGCGGGCCTGCACAGAACCCACACCCCGGGGCCGCCCCGACCCGCCGGCGACTCGTCAGCGCTTCGCCGGCGACTCGTCAGCCGAGCGTCTCGGCCGCCGTCTCCGAGGAGTCGCGCAGGAACGTCGAGCAGCGCTCGTACTCGTCCTTCTCACCGATGTCGCCGGCCGCCCGGGCCAGCGCGTGCAGGGCACGCAGGAAGCCGCGGTTCGGCTCGTGCTCCCACGGCACCGGGCCGTGGCCCTTCCAGCCGCTGCGCCGCAGCGCGTCGAGGCCCCGGTGGTAGCCGGTACGGGCGTACGCGTACGACTCGATGACGCGACCGCCCTCGTACGCCTCGTCGGCGAGCTGGGCCCAGGCCAGCGAGGACGTCGGGTACTTCGCGGCGACGTCCGCCGGCGCGGTGCCGCCCGCGAGCAGCTCACGCGGCTCCGGGTCGTCGGGCAGATGGGTGGGGGGCGGTCCCCCCAGGAGGTTCTCGTGGATGGCCATGGCCCAAGTCTGCCTCAGCGAACGCCCCGCACTCCCCCGGGGCGCCGGGGCAGGCCTCGCCGGGGTGGCTGTCCGGGACGGACGGGGGCGCGGGCATCGCCGGGGTGGGGGCGTCGCGGGGCCCGCGGGTCTCGCCGGGGTGGCTGGCCGGGACGCGGGGCGCGGGCATCGCCGGGGTGGCTGTCCGGGACGCGGGGCGCGGGCCTCGCCGGGGTGGCTGTCCGGGACGGACGGGGGGGCATCGCCGGGGTGGGGGCGTCGCGGGGCCCGCGGGTCTCGCCGGGGCGTTTTCCGGGGTGGGGGCGCCAGGCCGCCCCAGGCGGCTTCCGCGGCAGCGGCGCCTGCCGTTCCGGGCGGCTTTCCGACCAGGGCCCCGGCGGTCCGCCCGGGGGTTACGACGACGGGCCACCGCCCTCGCCCGGGCGTTTCTGGAGGGTCGGGCCGCCGGCATCGCCTGGGGCGTGGTCGCCCGCCTCCAGTGGGGGTGACGTCACGCCGCAGTGGACCTTGCACTCGGGGTGGCAGTCCGCCTCGCCGACCGGCTTCCGTACCGTCGCCCAGGCCAGCACCGCGCCCGCGATCATCAGCCCCGCGCACATCGGCATCGCGCGCCGGAACGTCTCCCCGAACTCCTCCGCCGAGCGGTACGCCTCCGGGCCCATCCCCGCCAGCGTCGGCAGCGCCGCCACCGCCAGCAGACCGGCCGCCCGAGCGGTCGCGTTGTTGATCCCGCTCGCCAGGCCCGCCCGCGCCACGTCCACCGCGGCCAGGACGGTCGCCGTCAGCGGGGCCACCACGACGGTCAGGCCGAGGCCGAGCACGGCCATGGCCGGCAGCACGTCCTGTACGTACGAGGCGTCCTCACCGACCCGCAGCATCAGGAACATCCCGACCGCGCACAACAGCGGCCCCACGGTCAGCGGGATCCGGGGCCCGATCTTCTCCCCGATCTCGCCCGACTTCGCCGAGAGCAGCAGCATCAGGATCGTCGTCGGCAGCATGGCCGTCCCCGCCGCGAGCGCCGAGTAGCCGGACACCACCTGGAGCTGGAGGGCGGCCAGGAAGAAGAATCCGCCCAGCGCGGCGTACACGCAGAAGGTCACCAGGTTGACCACCGTGAACAGCCGGGACGCGAAGATCGACGGCGGCACCATCGGCTCGGGCCGCCGCCGTTCCAGGACGACGAACCCCGCCCCTACCAGGACCCCCACCCCCGCGGCCCACCACGCCTCGGCGATCAGCGCGTACGTGACGAGGGCGAGCGCGGCCGCCCCCAGGAAGGCGCCGAGGACGTCGAAGCGGCCGTGCGCGGACTCGTCGCGCGACTCGGGCACATGGCGCAGCGCGACGGGCACGCACAGCAGCGCCAGCGGAACGTTCAGCAGGAACACCCAGCGCCAGCCGGGACCGTCGACCAGCCAGCCGCCGACGAAGGGCCCGATCGCCGCGCCGACGCCACCGAACCCGGACCAGAGGCCGACGGCCTTGGCCCGGTCGTCCGGGTGGAAGCTCGCCTGGATCAGCGCGAGCGAGCCGGGGGTGAGCAGCGCGCCGCCGACGCCCTGGAGGGCGCGGGCGGCGATCAGGATTCCGGCGTTGGGCGCGAGGCCGCACAGCAGCGAGGCGGCGGCGAACCACACGATCCCGATGACGAACACCCGCCGCCGCCCGTACCGGTCGCCGAGCGCCCCGCCGAGCAGGATCAGCCCGGCGAGGGTGAGCATGTAGGCGTTGACGGTCCACTGGAGCACGGCCATGTCGGCGTCGAGGTCCTCGCCGATGTGGGGCAGGGCGACGTTGACGACGGTCGAGTCGAGCAGCGCCATCCCGGAGCCGAGGACGGTGGTGAACACGATCCACCGCCCGGTGCCCGAGGAGAGCCTGATATCCATGCGAGCCATGCTCCTCGCGGGCGCGGCCCCGTGCACCTCAGTGTGGGCAATCGTCCCGCCTCCCCGCCCCCGTGTGGGCAAGGGTCACGACGCCCGCAGCCTCGTCGCCGCGCGGACCAGCGCCTCCACCCCCCGTTCCGCCTTCCCCCTGGGGCAGCCCACGTTCAGGCGGACGAAGCCTGGCGTGCCGTAGACGCCGCCCGGCATGATCGCGACCCTCTCGGTCTCCACCAGCTCCCGCTGGAGCGCGTCCTCGTCGATGCCGAGCGGGCGGAGGTCGATCCAGGCCAGGTAGCCGGCCTGCGGCGGCGCCCACGTCACGTCCGGCAGCCCCTCCCCGAGCCGCTCCCCCACCAACCGCATCGTCCCCGCCACATACCCCCGCAGCTCGTCCAGCCACGCCCCGCCCTCCCGGTACGCGGCGATGTGGGCGGTCAGCGAGAGCACCGCCGGGGAGGCGAGGCCCTCGCCCGTCTCCATCCGGCGGACGAACCGCGCCCGCTCCCCGTCGTCGCCGATCACCCCGTACGAACCCGTCAGCGCCGGGAAGTTGAACGACTTCGTGCCCGAGGTGATCAGCGCCCACCGCCCGCCGTCGCGCCCCGACTCCACCACCCGGGTCCACGGCACGTGCCGGTGGCCCTCCGCCACCAGGTCCGCGTGGATCTCGTCGCTGACGACCGCGACCCCGTGGCGTTCCGCCAGGCGTGCGAACTCCACCAGCTCCTCCTCCCGCCACACCCGACCCGTCGGGTTGTGCGGCGAGCAGAGCAGCAGCATCCGGCTGTCCGGCCGGGCCAGCTCCGCCTCCAGCGCCCCGGTGTCCCGCACGTCCCCGACCGGTACGCCCCGCAGCTCCCGCCCCAGACCGGTGACCGCCTTGCGGAACCCGTCGTACGTCGGTGTGTGCACGACGACCCCGTCCCCGGGCTCGGTCCACATCTGGAGCAGCTGCGAGAGCTGGCTCAGTACGGACGGTGCGTACACCAGCGCGTCGACGTCGAGCGCCGTGTCGTGGCGGGTCGCGTACCAGTCCCGTATCGCCTCCCGGAACTCACCGAGCCGCCAGTCCGTGTAGCCGAACACTCCGTGCTCCACCCGCTCCCGCAGCGCGCGCAGCACCTCCGGCGGGGAGGCGAAGTCCATGTCGGAGATGGTGAACGGGAGCAGCTCGCCGGCCCCGAACCGGTCCGCGATGCCGTCCCACTGCACCGACCAGGTCCCCTGCCGGGGTATCTCACGGTCGAAGTCGTACACCTCGACTCCCTCCATAGACGACGACGGGCCCGGCACCACTCTCGTGGTGCCGGGCCCGTCGAACAACAACGCTTACTTCAGCTTCGTACCGGTCGAGCGCAGCGCCGCGCACGCCTCGGTCACCCGCACGGCCATGCCGGCCTCGGCGAGCTTGCCCCAGGTACGCGGGTCGTACGTGGACTTCTTGCCGACCTCTCCGTCGACCTTCAGGACGCCGTCGTAGTTGCGGAACATGTGGTCCGCGACCGGGCGGGTGAAGGCGTACTGGGTGTCGGTGTCGAGGTTCATCTTCACGACGCCGTTCTCCAGCGCGGTGGCGATCTCCTCGGCGCTGGAGCCGGAGCCGCCGTGGAAGACGAAGTCGAACGGGCTGGCCTTGCCGTAGCGCTCGGCGACGCCCGCCTGGAGGTCCTTGAGGAGCTCGGGGCGGAGGACGACGTTGCCCGGCTTGTAGACGCCGTGCACGTTGCCGAAGGAGGCGGCCAGCAGGTAGCGGCCCTTCTCGCCCAGGCCCAGGGCCTCGGCGGTGCGGATCGCGTCGTCGACGGTGGTGTACAGCTCGTCGTTGATCTCGTGGGTGACGCCGTCCTCCTCGCCACCGGTCGGGGTGATCTCGACCTCAAGGATGATCTTGGCGGCGACGGCCTTGGCGAGCAGCTCCTGGCCGATGGCCAGGTTGTCGGCGAGGGTCTCGGCGGAGCCGTCCCACATGTGCGACTGGAAGAGCGGGTTCTGACCGGCCTTGACGCGCTCGGCGGAGATGTCGAGCAGCGGGCGGACGTAGCCGTCCAGCTTGTCCTTCGGGCAGTGGTCGGTGTGCAGCGCCACCGTGATGTCGTACTTGGCGGCGACGATGTGCGCGAACTCGGCCAGGGCGACGGCGCCCGTGACCATGTCCTTGTTGTGCTGGCCGCCCAGGAACTCGGCGCCACCGGTCGAGATCTGGATGATGCCGTCGCTCTCGGCCTCCGCGAAGCCGCGCAGCGCGGCGTGCAGGGTCTGGGAGGAGGTCACGTTGATGGCCGGGTAGGCGAACTTGCCTGCCTTCGCCCGGTCGAGCATCTCGTTGTAGACCTCGGGGGTTGCGATGGGCATTCGTCCGCTCCTTGTGATGTGCGGGTGGGTGCGTTGCTAGACCCTGACCTGGGGCGACGTCATCGTCGGGGCCCATCTTTCCAGACTCCCGTGCGGACACCATGACGAAGGGGCGGAGTGTTTCACGTGAAACACTCCGCCCCTTGCCAAAGCCCCAGGTCAGGGCCGTATCCACCCGCCCCCGGGACCTAAGTCACGACTTTGCCTCGGTCAGCCGAGACTCCGTCAGGCGAGCCCCAGCTCGTCCAGCGCGAACGCGTAGAGGTACGGCACGCCCGCCGTGGTGCTGATCTTCTCGCCCGCGCCGGTCGCCCGGTCCACGATCGTGGCGACCGCGACGACCTCGGCCCCGGCCGCGCGCGCCGCCTCGACGGCGGTCAGCGGGGAGCCACCGGTGGTGGAGGTGTCCTCGACGATCAGGACCCGGCGGCCCTTGATGTCCGGGCCCTCGACCTGGCGCTGCATCCCGTGCGCCTTGGCGGCCTTACGGACGACGAAGGCGTCCAGGCGCTTCCCCTGCGCGGCGGAGGCGTGCAGCATCGCGGTCGCGACCGGGTCGGCGCCGAGCGTCAGCCCGCCCACGGCGTCGAACTCCAGGTCGGCGGTCAGGTCGAGCATGACCTGACCGACGAGCGGGGAGGCGGCGCCGTCCAGCGTGATCCGGCGCAGATCGACGTAGTAGTCGGCCTCCAGACCCGAGGAGAGGGTCACCTTGCCGTGCACCACGGCCTTGTCCTTGATCTGCTGGAGCAGGTCAGCGCGTACGTCAGTCATGCTCATGAGCTTAAAGCCGCCGCCAGGCCCACGTGGCCGCGATCTCCAGCGGCTCGATCGGGGTCACGTACCGCGGGAGCGTGTTCAGGCCGTTCGGCGGGCCGGACTGCGGCTCGACACAGACCGCCGCCTCCTGCTCGTCGTAGACCACGACCCATTCGGCGCGGCTGGTCACCTTCAGCTCCAGCTGTTCCGGCCAGGTGAGCGTGACGTCGACGCCGCCGGGCATGCCGAAGCAGTCGTCCCAGGGGCCGGGGGTGGGGCCGATCCGCCGCCCGGTGGGGAGGTGGTCCTCGCCGCGCTCCTCCTGCCACTCGGGCGTGAAGTCGACGCGTACGGGAGCACCGCCGTCCAGGCTCCGGTGGAACCAGGGGTGCCAGCCGGCCTGCGCCGGGAAGGAGTCGTCGTACGTCTCCACGCCGAGCTGGAGCGTCAGCGAGTCCTCGGTGAGTGCGAAGGTCTGGGTGACCCGGCCGGAGTACGGCCAGGGGTCCCCGAGCTCGTACGTGAACGCCGCCGTGGCCCCGCCGCCGTCCGCGTCCGCCGTCCTGGCCGCCTTCCACACCGCGTCGCGGCCGGTGCCGTGGATGGCGTGCGGCGGGGAGTTGACGGGCATCTGGTGCTTCACGCCGCCGTTGCGGAACTGGCCCAGCTCGATCCGTCCGCACCAGGGCACCATCGGGAAGCAGCCGTACCGCTCGCCCTGGCGCAGCAGCTCCGTGCCGCCGATGCGCAGGCTCTCGATACGGCAGCCGTTGTCGGGGTTGATGGTCAACTCGGCGTCGCCCGCCGTCAGTCGCGTCTGCTTGCTCACGCGACTGACAGTAGACCGGGATCAGCGTCGGCGGCGCAGCGCCCGGCCGACGACGACCGCCGAGGCGATCGCGAGGGCGGCGGCGGGCGCGATCCAGCGCAGGGTGGCGCCCGCCGAGGAGGCCTCGGGGGCCGGGACGGGGGCGTAACGGCCGCGCGGCGGGGCGTGGTCGACCTCCTCGGCGCTCCGTCCGATCATCGTCCGGCGGGCGTGGGCGGCCTCTGCGGCGGGCGGCTCGGCGGGGTACTCGACGGGGGCGTCGTCGAAGTCGCCGCCCTGGAAGGGGTCGAGGGAGGGCGGCGGGACGGGCGTCTCGAAGACGGACGACGAGGACGACGCCTCCGGGCGGTGGGGCTCCTCGACGCCGTCGTCGACGCCGTCGCTGTCACTGTCGGCCTCGTCGTCCTCGACCTCGTCGACCCCGACCTCGACCTCGTCCTTCACGGCATCGGACGCGGCGCCCTCCGCGGCCGTCGCCGCCAGGGCAGCCGCGAACTTCTCGATCAGCCGCTCGGCCGCCGACTCCCGGGCCTCCTCCGACAGGTCCGCGAGCCGGCCCTCCGGCTTCACCGTGCCCGTGAAGGTGAGCGTCGTCCCGTCGGCCACCGGGGTGAGCGCGATCGCCAGGGAGAGCTGCACCGAGCCCTTGCCGCGTACCTCGGTGCCCGTGCCCTCGACGGTGAAGACCCCGGCCCGTTCGGCCGGCCGCAGCGCGCCCTGGTAGGTGATCGTGTGGCCGCCGGCTCTGATCTTCAGCCGGCCGGCGAGCGGCCCCGCCGCCGCGTCGGCGTCCTGCTGGAGGCCGGGCACACAGCGCGCCAGCCGTGCGGGGTCCGTCAGCGTCTCGCGAAGAACCTCGGCCGGTACCGGAACGAACACCTCATGCTCCATGGAAGCCGAGCCTACTCAGCCCGGGCGCCCCCGTCGCCTGTTTGCCCCGGGTCCGGAACGGGCGCCCCCTGTGACCCCTTCACTCGCCGTAACGCGGGTGGACCAGCGTCGACGGGGGCGGCGGGGCGGACCGGTCGTCCCGGGTGCGCTCGACGGCCCGCGCCCCCGACACCAGGGCGGCGGCCGTCAGGGACCGCAGCGGAGGCGTGTCGGCGGCGAGGCGCAGCTCGGGCGGGTAGGTGCCCGGCGCCGCGAGCAGATACCCCCAGTCGGCCGCCCCCGCGTCCGCCGCGTACGCGTCCGCATCGCCCGAGCGGTCGGCCCGGTCCGGGCCCGACCCGAGGTGTGCCCCGCTGCCCCGCGCGCTGTAGGGGCGGGTCGCGAAGCCGGCCGCACGGAGGGTGGCGTCCACCGTCCAGTACGTACGGGGGCGGGCCGCGGCCGAGCCGGCGTGGACGACGAGCCGGCCGTCGTCGGCGAGGACCCGGGCGGCGAGGCCGTAGAACTCCTCGGAGTACAGCTTCGCGCCGGTCGAGATCCCCGGGTCGGGGAGGTCCGAGATCATCACGTCGTACCGCTCACGCGGCCCCGCACCCGCACCCTTCGCCCCCGTCCCCTCCAGCCCCGTCGCCGCCGCCCCGCGCAGCCAGCGGAAGGCGTCCGCGTAGGCGATCCGGACGCGTGGGTCGCTCAGCGCGTTGCTGTTGAGCGCGGTGAGTTCGGGGTGGGTCCGGGCGAGCCGTACGACTCCGGGGTCGATCTCCACGACGGTGACCGACCGGACCCCGGGGTGGCGCAGCACCTCCCGCGCGGCGAGGCCGTCGCCGCCGCCGATGATGAGCACGCGCGCGTGCGGCCCGTTCATCGCCGGGTGCACCAGCGATTCGTGGTACCGGGAGGCGTCCTCGCCGCCGGCCCGCAGCCGGCCGTCCACGAAGAGGTCCGGCGGGCTGCCGCGCTCGCCCGTCACCACCACTTCCTGGAGGTCGGTCTGCACGGCGATCCGGACGTCGTCCCCGTACACCGCGCGGCGCGCGGCCGCCTCGAAGTCGTCGACGAGGACGGTGGCGGTGGCGAGGACGGCGAGGACCGCCAGGTTCGTACCGATCAGCAGCGCCCGGGCCCGGCCGGTCAGGTCGCGCCGGAACAGCCACAGCACCAGGCCGCCGCCCGCCACCGCGTTGACCGCGCCGGTGACGAGCGCGCCGGTGAGCTGGCCGAGCCAGGGCAGCAGCAGGAACGGGAAGGCGAGGCCGCCGACCAGCGCGCCCACGTAGTCGGCGGCGAAGAGGTCGGCGACGGTCGCGGCCGGATCGGCGGCACTGTCCCCCTCCCGCACACCGGCCTCCCGCACACCGGAGACACCCGCCTCCCGCACACCGGGGGTACGCGCCGGCTCCGCCCGCTGGATCAGCGACATGAGCAGCGGGATCTCCGCCCCGATGAGGACCCCGATGGCGAGCGAGAACGCCACCAGGACGTACCGCGCCTCGCCCAGCCAGGCGAACGCGGCGTACAGCACGAGGGCCGAGCAGCCGCCGATCAGCGCGAGGCCGCCCTCGACCAGGCCGAAGCCGACGGCGGCGCGGCAGCGCAGCCGCTTGGCGAGCAGCGAGCCGACGCCCATCGCGAAGACCATCGTGGAGAGCACGACGGAGGCCTGGGTGACCGAGTCGCCGATCAAGTACGAGGCGAGGGCGACCAGTTCCAGTTCGTAGACGAGACCGCAGGCGGCGCAGACGAAGACGACGACCAGGACCGGATACCGCACCGTGCTCGGCCGCGCGGGCGGCCGCGTCACCCTCTTGGGTGGCATGGTCAGGGGCGGATCGATCATGTTCGTAACGCTACGTCACACATCTGTTGCCGCTTGTCACCCACACGAGTGCACCTGAAGCTTCAGGGCGGCGCATTACAGCAGTGCGGGGTTAACGGCGGTGCCGAGCACAAGCGGGACTACAGCGGTGCCGGCATCCGGACGCCGATCTGGGTCCGGGTGGCCACCAACTGCCCTTCCTGCGGGTACGCGTGCCAGGTGCGCCACCGCACCTGGCCTTCGTGGCGCTGCGCCAGCATCGCCGTGAAGGCGTGCGGGGAGCCGGGGAACGTCCCCGCGAGGCCGTTGGGATGGTCGGCGACGAGCGCCAGCAACTCCTGGGCGCGGCCCGCGAAGGAGCCGTGGTTGAGCTTCTCGACGCGGGCGGCGAATTCGTACTCCCACCCGCCGATCCGCTTGGAGACGCCCAGCGGCAGCGGCGTACTGCTGCCGGGCATGCAGGCGACGGTCTCCGAGCAGCGGTGCTCCTCTTCCTCCAGAAGCACCTGGTGGGAGGCGCCGAGCAGCCGCAACTGCAGCTTGGCACCGGTCAGTTCGAGGTCGAGCACGGCGAGGGCGGGCAGCGGCTCGCGCCCGAGCGCCCAGGCCAGATCGGCCGCACGGGTGTCGGTGTAGGAGGTCTTCAGGGTCGTGAGCATGGGTCGGCTCCGCAAACACGGTTTGACGGGTGGGCCGGGGGCGCCCCGGAGAAAGGGTTCAACGGGATGGGGGATCGCCGGCTCGGGTCCACACACGGTCCGAGGGCTGGTATCAACAGCGAGGGAATCACGGACTTCGAGCGACTCGCAGCGTTTTTACCCAACTTGCCGTGGTTTCCATCCCCTTCGGGGACCCAACAGCTCAATTGTTCAAACAAACCTGGTTTCGTGGCTCCAACACGAAGGCGCCCGGCGGATGTTGCACCACCGAGCGCCTGGTCGATCGCGTGGCCGACTGCCCCGTGTCAGTCGCCCCCGCCGCCACCACCGCAGCCGCCGCCACCGCCACCGCCGCAGGACGAGCCGCAGCCGCCACCGCCGCCGCTGTCGGACCAGCCACCGCGCCGCCTGCCGCCACGCCCGCCACCGCCGCCGCCACCTCCACCGCCACCGCGCACGATGGCGATCAGGACGATCAGGACGATGAATCCGGCGAAGATTACAAATTCCATCTGTGACACCCCCGTAGGTCTGTGCGAGGGGGATTCCCGGCCCCGCGCGCCCCCAAAGCGCACTTGAGGAAGTCCAGAGCTTCGGCCCAGGATGACGGGCATGACACGACCGCTGCTCAACCGCCGGCTCGCCGAGTTCGGGACCACGATCTTCGCCGAGATGTCCGCGCTGGCCGCCAGGACCGGGGCGATCAACCTCGGGCAGGGCTTCCCCGACACCGACGGCCCCGAGGAGATCCGCGAGGCGGCGGTCCGGGCGCTGCGCGACGGCCGCGGCAACCAGTACCCGCCCGGCCCCGGCGTACCCGAACTGCGCACCGCGATCGCCGAGCACCAACTGAAGCGGTACGGCCTGACCTACGACCCCGACACCGAGGTCCTCGTCACCGCGGGCGCCACCGAGGCCATCGCCGCCGCGCTGCTCGCCCTCGTCGAGCCCGGCGACGAGGTGATCGCCCTGGAGCCGTACTACGACTCGTACGCCGCCTGCATCGCGATGGCGGGCGGCACGCGCGTACCCGTCACGCTCCGCCCGCACGAGGGCGCCTACCACCTCGACCTGGACGAGCTACGGGCCGCCGTCACCGACCGGACCCGGCTGATCCTGCTCAACACCCCGCACAACCCCACCGGCACCGTCCTCACCCGCGCCGAACTGACCGCGATCGCCGAACTCGCCGTCTCCCGCGACCTGCTCGTGGTCACCGACGAGGTGTACGAGCACCTGGTCTTCGACGACGCCGAGCACCTGCCGATCGCGAGCCTCCCGGGCATGCGGGAGCGCACGGTCACCATCGGCTCGGCCGGCAAGACCTTCTCCTTCACCGGCTGGAAGGTCGGCTGGATCACCGCGACGCCGGAGCTGACGACCGCCGTCCGGTCCGCGAAGCAGTTCCTCACGTACGTGACCTCCGGCCCGTTCCAGTACGCCGTCGCCGAGGCGCTGCGGCTGCCCGACACGTACTTCGACTCCCTGCGCGCCGATCTCAGGGCCAAGCGCGACCTGCTGAGCGACGGCCTCGTCCGGGCCGGCTTCGACGTCTACCGCCCGGCCGGGACCTACTTCGTCACCACCGACATCCGGCCGCTCGGCGAGTCCGACGGCTTCGCCTTCTGCCGGGCCCTGCCCGAGCGCGCGGGGGTGGTCGCCATCCCCAACGCCGTCTTCTACGACCACCGCGCGGCGGGCGAGCCGTTCGTCCGCTTCGCGTTCTGCAAGCGCGTCGATGTGCTGGAGGAGGCGGTGTCCCGACTGAAGGGCCTGGCGGGGTAGGCGGCGACCCCGCGCGGGGTTTTTTCACCCGGGCGGCCCCCTCGCCCGCGCGCGCCCCCTCCGTGCCACGCGGATTGTCGGGTAGACCGATTTGCCGGGCCGATCCCGATTCCCGCGCGCACGGAGGTGCACCCTGTCCGCCGAGACTCTCGACCGCCCGGCCTCGACCGCCGGAGTCCGGAGCGTCCCCCGCTGGCGGGCCTCGCTGTACCGGGCCGCCCCCGCGCTCGGGCTCTTCGCCGCCGCGCGGCTGACCGGGATGCTGGTGCTCGCGGCCTGGGCCTGGCACATCGGGCGCTCGCCCCGGGCGCTGCTCGCGACGTCCTGGGACTCCGGCTGGTACACCCGGATCGCGGCGCACGGCTACGGCCACACGCTGCACTGGCCGGACGGCGTCGTCCAGTCCGACCTGGCCTTCTTCCCGCTCTACCCGGGCCTCGTACGCGCCGTCACCACCGCCCTGCCCGTCGAGGGCGGCACGGCCGGGCTGCTGGTGTCCTGGCTGTCGGCGGGCGCCGCCGCCTGGGGGATCTACCTGATCGGCGAGCGGCTGTACGGGCGGCCCACCGCCGTCGTGCTCGTCCTGCTCTGGGGGCTTCTGCCGCACTCGGTCGTGCTGTCGATGGCGTACACCGAACCGCTGATGACGGCGCTGGCCGCCTGGTCGCTGTACGCGCTCCTCACCCACCGCTGGCTCTGGGCGGGCGCGCTGGCCGCCCTGGCCGGGCTCTCCCGCCCCAACGGGATCGCCGTCGCGGCGGCGGTCCTGGTGGCGGCGGCCTTCGCGCTGGGGCGGGGGCGCGGCCGGGCCGCCCCGCGGGTGTGGGCGGGGGCGGCCCTCGCGCCGGCCGGCTGGATCGCGTACGTGCTCTGGGTCGGCGCGCACCGCGGCGACCTGCTCGGGGGCTACTTCGCCGTCCAGGACGGCTGGACCTCCCGCTTCGACCTCGGGAAGGGCGCGCTGGTCTTCGTACGGGAGATGCTGCGGGGGCCGACGCAGTTCGGCTTCGCGACGGCGCTGCTCTTCACGGCCGCCGGGGTGCTGCTCTTCGCGCTGCTCGCGCTCGTGGACCGGCCGCCGCTGCCGCTGCTGGTCTACGCGGGCGTCCTGGTGCTGATCACGGTCGGCGGCTCCGGCTTCTTCGAGTCCAAGCCGCGCTTCCTGCTGCCCGCGTTCCCGCTGCTCTTCCCGCTGGCCCGGGCATTGACGAAAGCCCGGCCGAGGGCGGCGATCGTGGTGATCGCCGCCCTGGCCGGGCTCTCGTTCAGCTTCGGGGTGTACGCGCTGACGCTCGCGCGCATGGCCCTGTGAGGAGGTCCTGAAGCGGACTCAGGCCTCGGAGGAGGGTCCTCCTCGGACTCAGGCCTCGTCGCCGTTCTCGGAGGACTTGTCCTCCGGGGCCTCCAGGCCGAACTGCTCCACGAGCCACTTGTCGAACTCGATCGAGGCGCGGACCCAGCTGACGGTCGAGGACACGAAGTGCTCCAGGGCGACGCCGGTGCCGATCAGCATCTGCGCCTCGCCGATGAGACGGAGGGTGGCGGAGCCGTCCTCCTCCTCGTGCAGGTGCGTGTAGACCTTCGGCCACAGGGTGCGGCGGTTCCAGTCGTCGATCGCGTCGAGGATCCTGGCGCGGTCGTCGGCGGAGTGCGGGCGGTCGTAGAACGTCCGCACGGAGAAGACACGCTGGTCTTCCTCGCCGCGGAACATGAAGTACGTCCGGAATTCCTCCCACGGCGCCGCGAGGTCACCCTCGTCGTCGACGACGTACTTCAGCTCCATCTGGTCGAGGAGCTGCTTGACCAGGTCCTGGTCGGGGACGACGGGGCCCGCCGGTCCTGCGGCCTGAGGCTGGGGCTGGCCCCCGAAATTCGGAATCGAGGACGGGTCGATGCTCACCGTGAATATCCCTTCGTACGGTTGCCGCCATCCTCCCCCATGGCGGGCGGTCCGGCGCAAGCCCCACCTCCCGCGATCCGCTGCGGGCTGACAAACTCTGGGCCCATGGGGGAAAACACGAGGGATCACACGGGGACAGTGCCGCCCGTACGGCCGCGGGCATGGACCTGGGTCTGGGTTTCGGCACTCGTGACGGTGCTGTGCGGGGTGCCGCTGGCCCTGCTGGGGTGGGGCGCGATGGCCTGGGACGAGATCGGGGAGGCGAAGCCGGTCGACTGCGCGGACGCGATGGAGTTCGCCCGCGGATCGCTGCCGGCCGGCGTCCAGGGCCCGGTGTGCAGGGCCGCGTACTGGCAGGACACCCAGGTCACGGTCGAGTTCCGGATGGAGCGGGCCGGGTACGAGCCGTGGCTCGACGCCGTGTATCCGACCCGTAAGCCGGCCCTGACCTGCGATCACGGGCTCGCCGCCTGCTCGGAGGTCTCGTTCGACGAGACCCTGTTCGTGGACGTGGGCGTGGCGTACGAGTACGGCGACACCATCCTCGTACGCCTCAAGGCCTTCGACCTCTGACCGGGCAGCAGGTCTACTGCGCCGCGCCCACGATCAGGCCGTCCTCGAAGCGGTCGACGCGGACCGTGTCGCCGTCGCGGACCTCGCCCGCGAGGATCTCCTTCGCGAGCCGGTCGCCGATCGCCGTCTGGATCAGGCGGCGCAGCGGGCGGGCGCCGTACGCCGGGTCCATGCCCTCGTCGGCGAGCCAGGCCACGGCCTCGGGAGTGACCTCCAGGGTGAGGCGGCGGTCCGCGAGACGCTTCGCGAGCCGGTCGATCTGGAGCTGCGCGATCCGGCCCAGCTCGGTCTTGTCGAGGGCGGAGAAGACCACCAGGTCGTCCAGCCGGTTGAGGAACTCCGGCTTGAAGCTGGCCCTGACCACCTCCAGGACCTGCTGCTTCTTCTCCTCCTCCGAGGTCAGCGGCTCGACCAGGTACTGGCTGCCCAGGTTCGAGGTCAGAATCAGGATGGTGTTGCGGAAGTCCACCGTCCGGCCCTGCCCGTCGGTCAGCCGGCCGTCGTCGAGGACCTGGAGCAGGATGTCGAAGACCTCCGGGTGCGCCTTCTCCACCTCGTCCAGGAGCACCACGCTGTACGGGCGCCGGCGCACCGCCTCCGTGAGCTGGCCGCCCTCCTCGTAGCCGACGTAGCCGGGGGGCGCGCCGACGAGCCGGGCGACGGAGTGCTTCTCGCTGTACTCCGACATGTCGATACGGACCATGGCCCGCTCGTCGTCGAAGAGGAAGTCCGCGAGCGCCTTCGCCAGCTCGGTCTTGCCGACGCCGGTGGGGCCGAGGAAGAGGAAGGAGCCGGTGGGGCGGTCGGGGTCGGCGATCCCGGCGCGGGTGCGGCGCACGGCGTCGGAGACGGCCCGTACGGCCTCGCTCTGGCCGATGAGCCGCTTGCCGAGCTCGTCCTCCATCCGCAGCAGCTTCTGCGTCTCGCCCTCCAGGAGGCGGCCCGCCGGGATGCCGGTCCAGGCGCCGACCACGTCCGCGATGTCGTCGGGGCCGACCTCCTCCTTGACCATGGTGTCCTTGGAGACCTCCTGCTCCGCCTCGGCGGCCTCCTCCAGCTCCCGTTCGAGGGTCGGGATCTCTCCGTAGAGCAGCTTGGAGGCGGTGTCGAAGTCGCCGTCGCGCTGCGCCCGCTCGGCGCGGCCGCGCAGCTCGTCCAGCTGCTCCTTGAGCTCGCCGACGCGGTTGAGGGACTGCTTCTCCTTCTCCCAGCGGGCGGTCAGGCCGCGCAGCTCCTCCTCGCGGTCGGCGAGGTCGCGGCGGAGCTTCTCCAGGCGCTGCTTGCTCGCCTGGTCGGTCTCGTTCTTGAGCGCGAGCTCCTCCATGCGCAGCCGGTCCACCGAGCGCTGGAGCTCGTCGATCTCGACGGGCGAGGAGTCGATCTCCATGCGGAGCCGGGAGGCCGCCTCGTCCACGAGGTCGATGGCCTTGTCGGGCAGGAAGCGGGAGGTGATGTACCGGTCGGAGAGGGTCGCGGCGGCGACGAGCGCGGAGTCGGCGATCTGGACCTTGTGGTGGGCCTCGTACCGGCCCTTGAGCCCGCGCAGGATCGCGATGGTGTCATCGACGCTCGGCTCGGCGACCAGGACCTGCTGGAAGCGGCGCTCCAGGGCCGGGTCCTTCTCGATCCGCTCGCGGTACTCGTCCAGGGTCGTCGCGCCGACCATGCGCAGCTCGCCGCGGGCCAGCATCGGCTTCAGCATGTTGCCGGCGTCCATGGCGGAGTCGCCGCCGGCGCCCGCGCCGACGACGGTGTGCAGCTCGTCGATGAAGGTGATGATCTGGCCGTCGCTGGCCTTGATCTCGGAGAGGACGGTCTTCAGGCGCTCCTCGAACTCGCCGCGGTACTTGGCGCCGGCGACCATCGCGCCGAGGTCGAGCGAGACCAGGCGCTTGTTGCGGAGGGACTCCGGGACGTCGCCCTTCACGATCCGCTGGGCGAGGCCCTCCACGACGGCGGTCTTGCCGACGCCGGGCTCGCCGATGAGGACCGGGTTGTTCTTGGTGCGGCGGGAGAGGACCTGGACGACCCGCCGGATCTCCTGGTCGCGCCCGATGACCGGGTCCAGCTTTCCTTCGCGGGCGGCGGCCGTGAAGTCCGTACCGAACTTCTCCAGCGCCTTGTACTGACCCTCCGGGTCGGGTGTGGTCACCCGGCGCCCTCCCCTGCTCTTCTCGAACGCGTCGAGCAGCCTCTTGGCGCCGGCCCCCTGCTGGGCCAGTACCTCGCCCGCCTGCCCGCCCTTCGCCGCGATCCCGATGAGCAGGTGCTCGGTGGAGATGAAGTCGTCCCCGAGCTCCTTCGCGTGCCTGGCCGCGTCGGCGATGACGGCGAGCAGCTCGCGGTTGGGCTGCGGCGGCGCGACCGTGGAGCCGGTCACGCTGGGCAGGGCGGCGAGCAGCCGCTCCGCTCCGGACCGTACAGCGGCCTGGTCGGCCTCGACGGCGGCGAGCAGGTCGATGATGTTCTCGTTGTCCTGACCCGCGAGGAGCGCGAGCAGAAGGTGGGCGGGGGTCAGGTCGGCGTGCCCCTCGGACACGGCGCGGCTGGTGGCCGCGTTGATCGCGTCCCGGCTCCTGTTGGTCAGTTCGGCGTCCACTGCGCTGTCTCCTCCTCGGCGTGCTGTCGTGCATGCATGGCCTATGACTGATCCAGCGTACACAAAGTTGAGTCCATTCCGCTCAAGGTGTCGCGCAGGGCTCCGCCACGGGTAGGTTCCGGGCATGGCGACTGACCCGCGGAACCCGGACGACTCGTATCTCAGCTTCTGGCGCGAGTACCACATGTGCACCCTGACCACCCCGCGCGCGGACGGTACGCCGCACGTGGTGGCGGTGGGGGTGACGTACGACCCCGAGGGCGGCGAGAACGGCATCGCCCGGGTGATCACCAACAAGCACAGCCACAAGGTCGCCAACGTCCTGGCGGCCGGCGCGGACGGCGCGCGGGTGGCGGTCTGCCAGGTCGACAAGGGCCGCTGGGCGACGCTGGAGGGCGTGGCCCGCATCCGTACGGAGCCGGAGGTCGTCGCGGACGCCGTGGACCGCTACGCGTCGCGCTACGGCCGGGTCCCGGCGCCGAACCCGGAGCGGGTGGTCATCGAGATCGCGCTGACGCGGGCGATGGGCCGGGCCTGAATCGTCGCGTGATGCCCGCGGGGAACTTACGGGGACAGCACAGCGGCGCCATCGCGTTTCAGGTCCGCGATGGCGCCGCTGTGTGGGGGAAGTACCTGAGCGATCTTGAACGACGGGGGAACCGCTCAGGCACTGCGGGGGGTGGCGGTGATGGTCTCTGGCTCGACGAGCTGGTGGTCACGCTGGTCGAGATTGACGAAGATCATGCCGTACCGGATGGCACAGCGGACGGGCTGAGGGGCGCCACGGGGCTTCCGGAGACATCGGTAGGCGCGAATATCCTCATCGGACCCACGCGTGATGATGATGGGCTCACCGAAGAGGGTGACCATCAACGAATCGCCACCGTGCGGCACGGCTGTGACGAGGTCGATGAAATGCCACCCGGAACGGTAGGCAGCCGCCATCTCACGGCGGAATCGAGGATCTTCGGGAACCGTCATGCCCCCACGGACCCCCAACCAGGGTCGGAGACGGCCGCGGGCGCAACGCCCCAGCCCGGGTCACTCGCCTTGATGGCTCCCCAGCCCGGGTCGCTCGCCTTGGCGACGACCTGCTGCGGAGCGAGGCCCCAGCCCGGGTCCTCGGTCGCCGCCACCGCGCCGACCGCGGCAGCAGCTATGAACGCGACACCAACTACGGTGCGTATGAGCTTCTTGGCCATGACCGAGCAACCTCACTTGGTGTGTATCTCCTGCTCCCCCGCAGCCACGACGATGGCTCACTCCTCACGTTTCCACCACTGGCTCAATGCATCATGTTCCTGTATCGGAAAAGCCTGGGGGTGTACATATGCGAATAGAACCGGATAAGACGGAGCATCCTCATACGCACGCCGAGCTGTGCGAAGCGGGCACACGGGCCTATAAGGAGGCCCTGCGAACGGGCCGGATATGCCGTTCGGACATCGAGGACACGCCCTGCCTGATGGACCTCGACCTCCTCAGGCCCGACCCCGATGACGGCCAGTGGCTCCGGCCGGTTCCCCCCTCGGCCGCCCTGGCCCGGCTCCTGCTCCCGATCGAGAAGGAGATCCAGGAGCGCAGACGCCTCAGCATCGAACTCTCCGACGCGTTCGAGCCATTCATGTCCGTCAGCGCCCGGGACCCCTCGACGACGCACGCGATCACCGTCCTGGAGGGCCTGACGCGGATCAACACCTCCCTCGACCGGGTCGTGGCCGAGTGCGCCTCGGAGCTGCTGACCGTGCAGCCCGGCAGCGGCCGCAGCGAGCACACCTTCGGCGAGGCGCTCCGCCGCGTACGGCCCCTCCTCGGCCGGGGCATCCGGATGCGCACGCTCTACCAGCACACGGCCCGGCACCAGCCGATCACGCTGGCCTATCTGGAACGCATCGGCCCCGAGGTCGAGGTCCGCACCCTCGAAGAGATCATCGACCGCCTGATCATCGTGGACCGCAAGGTCGCCTTCGTACCCGCCAGCCGGGACCGCCAGGTCGCCCTGGAGCTGCGTCACACCGGCCTGGTCGAGTATCTCGTCGGCGTCTTCGAGCAGTTCTGGCTCCAGGCCACCCCGCTGGAGAACCCGGTCACCTACCAGCCCCCGCTCGACGGCATCAGCGGCATCCAGCGCTCCATCGCCAAACTCCTCATCGAAGGTCTCGTCGACGAGGCCATCGCCCGCCGGCTCGGCATGAACGTACGGACCTGCCGGGCCCACATCGCCAAGCTCGCCTCCGCGCTCGGCAGCGGCAGCCGCGCCCAACTCGGTTACCTCATCGCCCAGTCCGGCCTACTGGAGCAGGAAAACTGACCTTGTACGTACAGATCGACCTCGACGGCCCCGCGGGCACCCTGCGCGTCTCGGGCCACGAGCTGCCCACCGTGGAGCTGGTCCGCGGCCCCGGCGACGAACCCGACCCGCTGATCCCCATCGGCACCCGGGCCGCCGGCCGGCTCACCCTCACCGTCGACGGCGCGCCCGCCGTCCTCCGGCCCGCGCGTGGCCGGATCCTGCGCCGCTCGTACCGCGTCGACGCCACGGTGGCCGGCACGCGCTACCGGCTCGTCCCCTGCTCGTACGGCGAGAGCCGGCTGCTCCGCGACGGCCGCGTCCTCGGCACCCTGGAGTCCACCGGAGACGGCACGGTCGACGCCGACTGGGCGCCGGGGACGGAGACCGGCGCGGGGACCGGGGCGGAGACCGGCGCGGCCCCCGAGCCGCTGGACCGCGTCGTCGGCACGGCCCTCGCCGCCGCCTTCGGCACCGGAGCCGCGCCCTGGTGGGACACGACGCTGAACATCGCGGCCGAACTGATCCCGTAGATCGGCGACTTCGCCCGGAATCCACGGGCTTTCACCCGGCCGCCCGGCGATGATCAGGTCCATGACCTCAGCCCAGATACTCCGCGGCGACGGAGTCCAGGCTTCCTTCGAGGACGGCGTGCTCCACGTGGTCCGCGGCGGACAGCACACCGCGATCCCCCTCCTGGCCGTCCAGGAGGTACGCGTCCCCACGCCGCGCCGCCTCGACGTCGTGCTCACCGACGGCGCCGTCCACCCCGTGGAGGGCGCCGACCCGACCGCCACCGCCGCCTTCGCCGGCGCCCTCACCGGGGCGCTCCCGGCGGAGCGGGGCCCGGAGGCGAGCGCGCTCGTCGTCGTCGAGACCCGGCCGGACGACAGCATCGACTGGGGCTGGGTCGCGGCCCTCCTCCTGCCGGTGCTCGGCTATCTCGGATACGCGGTCTGGGTCGGCGTCACCCACGGGGTGCGGGTGGTCGGTGTGATCGTCGGGGCGGTGCCGCTCGTGTTCGGGGCGCTCCTGGTCTTCGCCTTCGCGCAGGAGACGTACCGCCGGGTCGTCCTGAGGCGGCGCGGCATCACCGTGCCCGCCCACGCCGTCGGCAAGGGCACCAAGAAGTCCACGCGGTACGTCTACGCCGACGCCGGGGGCGCCGACCACCCGTACAGCTGCACGCGGAAGACCCCGGACATCCTCGTCGCCTACGACCCGCTCAAGCCCGCGCGGGCCGCGCACGCGGCTCCGGTGATCGAGGTCCTGGGGCGGCTCTCCGGCTATCTGCTGGTGGCGTCGGGCTGCCTGTGGCTCGGCGCGAGGATGGCCTTCGGCCTGCTCTGGTAGGGACGACGAAGGCCCCCTCCGCCGGCGAACCGGAAACGGAGGGGGCCTTGTCGTACCGAGTGGGCGGCTACTCGCCGGGGCGCTTCGGGCGCCAGACCACCAGGGCGCTCGCCTGCTGGACGTCCTGGTACGGGACCAGGTCGCGCCGGTACGAGGCGTGCACCTGGGCCTCGCGCTGGCGCATCGCCGAGGCGGCGCCCTCGACGGCCGCCGACAGCTCGGCGATCCGCTGCTGGAGCGCGGCGACCTGGTTCTCCAGCTCGATGATGCGCTTGATGCCCGCCAGATTGATGCCCTCGTCCTGCGACAACGCCTGCACCGTGCGGAGCAGTTCGATGTCACGCGCCGAGTAGCGCCGGCCCCGGCCCGCTGTGCGGTCGGGCGAGACCAGGCCGAGGCGGTCGTACTGACGCAGGGTCTGCGGGTGCAGGCCGGAGAGCTGGGCCGCCACCGAGATGACGTACACCGGGGTCTCGTCGGTCAGTTCGTAGGGGTTACGGCTGCGTCCCGGTCGAGGGTCCATCGGGTCAAGCTCCCTTCGCGGCCTGGAACAACTCTGCCCTGGGGTCCTCGCCCGCCGTCGCCTGACGGTAGGTCTCAAGGGCCTCGCGGGCCTTGTCGTCGAGCTCCTTGGGCACCGCGACCTCCACCGTCACCAGCAGATCGCCGCGCGTCCCGTCCTTGCGGACCGCGCCCTTGCCGCGGGCGCGCATCGTCCGGCCGTTGGGGGTGCCGGCCGGAAGCTTCAGGGTCACCGCCGGGCCGCCCAGCGTCGGCACCGGGATCTCGCCGCCGAGCGCCGCCTCGTCGAAGGTGACGGGCACGGTGACGGTCAGGTTGTCGTCCTTGCGGCCGAAGACCGGGTGGGCGTCGACGTGGACCACGACGTACAGGTCGCCGTTCGGACCGCCGCGCTCGCCCGGCGCACCCTTGCCGCGCAGCCGGATCCGCTGACCGTCGGAGACCCCGGCGGGAATGCGGACCTGCATGGTGCGGGAGGACTTGGCCCGTCCGCTGCCCTTGCAGACCTCGCAGGGGGTCTCGGCGATCAGGCCGCGGCCCTTGCAGTCCACGCACGGGTCGGTGAGCGAGAAGCCGCCGCCGCTGCCGCGCGAGACCTGGCCGGTGCCGACGCACGTCGGGCACACGCGGGGCGTGCCGTTCTTGTCGCCGGTGCCCGAACAGGCCTTGCAGGGCGCCTGGGAGGACATCCGCAGCGGCACCGTCGCGCCGTCCACGGCCTCGGTGAAGCTGAGCGTCACCTCGGACTCGATGTCCTGGCCGCGGCGCGGCTGCGTACGCGTCCCCGCGCCGCCGCCCGCGCCCCGGTTGAACAGTCCGCCGAAGACGTCGCCGAGGCCGCCGCCGAAGCCGCCGGCCCCGCCAGGGCCGCCCGCGCCGCCGGGGCCCTGGGCGCCGCCGAAGAGGTCGCCCAGGTCGAAGTTGAACGAGCCGCCCTGCCCGCCGGGACCGGCGCGGAAGCCGCCGTTCCCGAAGAGCGCGCGGGCGTCGTCGTACTCCTTGCGCTTCTTGGGGTCGCCGAGGATGTCGTTCGCCTCGGAGATCTCCTTGAAGCGCGCCTCGGCGCTCGTGTCGCCCTTGTTGGCGTCCGGGTGGTTCTCGCGGGCGAGCTTCCGGTACGCCTTCTTGATCTCGGCGTCGGTGGCGTCCTTGGGGACGCCGAGAACCTTGTAGTAGTCCTTCTCGACGAAGTCCTTCGTGCTCATCGACGTCCCTCCTCTCGGACGATCTTCGCGTCAGCCCTCTTCGGGGCCACCGCTCTCCTCGTCTGCCGACTTCTCTTCCTTCGCGGCCGGCGTCGCCCCGGGCTGGGGCTCGGCCACCGCCACGCGCGCGGGCCGGATGGTCCGCTCGCCGATCCGGTACCCCGGCTGCAGGATCGCCACGCAGGTCGTCTCGGTGACATCCGGCGCGTACGAGTGCATCAGGGCCTCGTGGATGGTCGGGTCGAAGGGCTCGCCCTCCTTGCCGAACTGCTGCAGACCCATCTTGGCGACGACGGTCTCCAGCGACTCGGCGACCGACTTGAAGCCGCCCACGAGCTCGCCGTGCTCACGGGCCCGGCCGACGTCGTCGAGCACGGGCAGGAGCTCCGTCAGGAGGCCGGCGACCGCGATCTCCTTGACGGTGACCCGGTCACGCTCCACGCGGCGGCGGTAGTTCTGGTACTCGGCCTGAAGCCGCTGGAGGTCCGCGGTGCGCTCGCCGAGCGCGCTGCGGAGCTGGTCCAGCTGCGCCGTCAGACCGGCCGTCTGTGCGGCGTCCCCGGCCGGGGCCGCCGAGCCCTCCTCCGTGGAGGGGGTCTCGGCGGCTTCGGCGGCGTCGTCGGCGCCGGAGGGGACGTCGGGCTTCTCCTCGAAGCCCGGGGTCTCCTCCGTCATCAGACCGCGCCGCCCTTCGCGTCACCGGGCTTCTCGTCGTCGACGATCTCGGCGTCCACGACGTCGTCTTCCTTGGACATGTTCGGAGCCTCGGCACCCTCGCCGCCGGCGGCCTGCGCGGCCTGGGCGTCGGCGTACATCGCCTGGCCGAGCTTCTGGGAGACGGCGGCGACCTTCTCGGTGGCCGTACGGATCTCCGCGGTGTCCTCGCCCTTGAGCTTCTCCTTCAGCTCGGCGACGGCCGTCTCGACCTCGGTCTTGACGTCACCGGGGACCTTGTCCTCGTTGTCCTTGAGGAACTTCTCCGTCTGGTAGACGAGCTGCTCGCCCTGGTTGCGGGACTCGGCGGCCTCGCGGCGGGCGTGGTCCTCGTCCGCGTACTTCTCGGCCTCTTCGCGCATCCGGTTGACCTCGTCCTTCGGCAGCGAGGAGCCACCGGTGACGGTCATCTTCTGCTCCTTGCCCGTGCCGAGGTCCTTGGCCGTGACGTGCATGATGCCGTTGGCGTCGATGTCGAAGGCGACCTCGATCTGCGGGACGCCACGCGGGGCCGGCGGCAGACCGGTCAGCTCGAACATGCCGAGCTTCTTGTTGTACGCCGCGATCTCGCGCTCGCCCTGGTAGACCTGGATCTGCACCGACGGCTGGTTGTCCTCGGCCGTCGTGAAGATCTCGGACCGCTTGGTCGGGATCGTGGTGTTGCGCTCGATGAGCTTGGTCATGATGCCGCCCTTGGTCTCGATGCCGAGGGACAGCGGGGTCACGTCGAGGAGCAGGACGTCCTTGACCTCACCCTTCAGGACACCGGCCTGCAGGGCGGCGCCGATGGCGACGACCTCGTCCGGGTTCACACCCTTGTTGGCCTCCTGGCCACCGGTCAGCTCCTTGACGAGCTCGGCGACGGCCGGCATACGGGTGGAGCCACCGACGAGAACGACGTGGTCGATCTCGGACAGGTTGATGCCCGCGTCCTTGATGACGTTGTGGAACGGCGTCTTGCACCGGTCCAGAAGGTCGGCCGTGAGCTGCTGGAACTGAGCCCGGGTGAGCTTCTCCTCCAGGTGCAGCGGACCCTCGGCGGAGGCGGTGATGTACGGCAGGTTGATCGACGTCTCGGTGGAGGACGACAGCTCGATCTTCGCCTTCTCCGCGGCCTCGCGGAGACGCTGGAGAGCCATCTTGTCCTTGGCCAGGTCGACGCCGTGGCCGTTGGCGAACTGCTTCACCAGGTAGTCGACGACGCGCTGGTCCCAGTCGTCACCACCGAGGTGGTTGTCACCGTTGGTGGCCTTCACCTCGACGACGCCGTCGCCGATCTCCAGGAGGGACACGTCGAAGGTGCCGCCACCGAGGTCGAAGACGAGGATCGTCTGGTCGTCCTTGTCCAGGCCGTAGGCCAGGGCGGCCGCGGTCGGCTCGTTGACGATACGCAGGACGTTGAGGCCCGCGATCTCACCGGCCTCCTTGGTGGCCTGACGCTCGGAGTCGTTGAAGTACGCCGGGACGGTGATGACCGCGTCGACGACCTTCTCGCCCAGGTACGCCTCGGCGTCGCGCTTGAGCTTCTGCAGGATGAAGGCGCTCATCTGCTGCGGGTTGAAGCTCTTGCTGTCGATGTCGATCTTCCAGTCGGTGCCCATGTGGCGCTTGACCGACCGGATGGTCCTGTCGACGTTGGTGACCGCCTGGCGCTTGGCGACCTCGCCGACGAGCACTTCACCGTTCTTCGCGAAGGCGACGACGGACGGCGTGGTCCTGGCGCCCTCGGCGTTGGTGATGACGGTGGGCTCGCCGCCTTCGAGAACGCTGACGACGGAGTTAGTCGTGCCCAGGTCGATGCCGACCGCACGTGCCATTTCAATTCCTCCAGCTGACTGACTTGAGTGGAACTGACTCAAGGATGCACGACGAGATCGCGTGCGTCAACAGACCTGAGTGGAGGCGGCTCAACTCTTCACCCTGAGGCTCACTCAAAGGGGCGCCGCTGGCGCGTCATTCCCGGCCCGGACGCCTCTCCGCGTGAGAGAGTCCGGGGTGCCCCTGCCGGGCATAGCGGGCATATCCCACGAATATCCCATGAATGTCACTCGAAAGGGTGTGGGGAATGACGGCCAAGCGCGCACTCGACCTCCTCGGCGGACTCACCCTGCTGACCGTCCTGTCCCCGCTGATCGCGGCCGTCGCCCTCTCGCTCGCACTCGCGACGGCCGGCGCGGGCGGGGTGACGCGCCGCCGGACGGTCTCGGGCCGGGGCGGAAACGCCTTCACGATGGTCACGTTCCGTACGAAGAGCACGCTGGCCGGACTGCCCCTGCTGCTCCATGTCGTACGGGGAGAGATGTCCCTGGTCGGCCCCTGCCCCCTCACCCCCGGACACCGGGAGTGCGTGGGAGAGGCACGGCGCCGGCTCACGGTGCGCCCCGGGATGACGGGGCTGTGGCAGATCAGCGGACGTTCGGAGCTGCCGTGGGAGGAGCGCGAGCTGCTCGATCTCCACTATGTGGACCACCACTGGCTGGGGATGGATCTGGCGATCCTGGCGCGTACGCTTCCAGCAGTCCGCAGGCGTCGTGCGGCGAGCGGTTCGACGGCCGGGCAGACCCGGCCGGCAAGGCTTGCCTGAGCGACACAGATCACCGCGGGCGCCGCTACAGAGCGGTGCCGTGACGGGGTAATCTCAGCACGGACTGAATAAGTTACCGCTTAGTAGCGCCTCGCTCGGGTGTCACACTCGACAGTGCGGGCGCTCCGCCTCGCAGGCCCGCCCGAGGAGCCCCTCATGCAACTCGCCGCGATCATCGTGTCGATCGCCATCACGGTGGTGGCCGTCGCGCTGTTCGGCCGCGCCACCGCGCAGATCTACCGCTTCGTGAAGCTCGGCCAGCCCGTGCCCGCAGGCTCGCGCACCGGCGACCCCAAGCAGCGCACCATCACGCTGGCCAGGGAGTTCTTCGGCCACACCCGGATGAACCGCTGGGGTGTCGTCGGCGTGGCGCACTGGTTCGTGGCGATCGGCTTCTTCGCGCTGCTGCTCACGATCGTCAACGCCTTCGGCCAGCTCTTCCAGGCCGACTGGCTGATCCCGTTCATCGGCGACTGGCTGCCGTACGAGATTTTCACCGAGTTCCTCGGTCTGATGACCGTACTCGGCATCGTCACGCTGATCGTGATCCGGCAGCTCTCCAAGCCGACCAGGGCCGGCCGCAAGTCGCGCTTCGCGGGCTCCAAGACGGGCCAGGCGTACTTCGTCGAGGCCGTCATCCTGATCGTCGGCCTCTGCATCATGTCGCTGCGCGCCCTCGAAGGCGTCCAGCACCACGTGACGAGCTGGGAGCCGGGCTTCTTCGCCTCGTACCCGCTGATCGCGCTGCTCGACGGCCTGGACCTGAACACGATCCAGAACATCACCTACCTCGTCGCGGCGCTCAAGATCGTCACGTCCTTCACCTGGATGATCACGGTCTCGCTCAACACCAACATGGGTGTGGCCTGGCACCGCTTCCTCGGCTTCCCGAACATCTGGTTCAAGCGCGAGTCCGACGGCTCCACCGCCCTCGGCGCGCTCCAGCCGATGACGACGGCCGGCAAGGAGATCGACTGGGAGGACCCGGCCGAGGACGCCGTCTTCGGTGTCTCCCAGGTCGAGCAGTTCTCCTGGAAGGGCATCCTCGACTTCTCCACCTGCACCGAGTGCGGCCGCTGCCAGTCGCAGTGCCCCGCCTGGAACACCGGTAAGCCGCTCTCCCCCAAGCTCCTGATCATGTCGCTGCGCGACCACGCGCACGCCAAGGCGCCGTACCTGCTCGCGGGCGGCGGCAAGGACATGGAGGGCAACGAGAAGGCGACGCCCGAGCAGCTGAAGGACGTCCCGGCCGCCGCCCTCGCGGAAGCCGAGCGCCCGCTGATCGGCACCGCCGAGGAGAACGGCGTCATCGACCCGGACGTGCTGTGGTCCTGCACCACCTGCGGTGCGTGCGTGGAGCAGTGCCCGGTCGACATCGAGCACATCGACCACATCGTCGACATGCGCCGCTACCAGGTGATGATCGAGTCCGCCTTCCCGTCGGAGGCCGGCACGATGCTCAAGAACCTGGAGAAGAAGGGCAACCCCTGGGGCCTGGCGAAGAAGCAGCGCGTCGAGTGGACCAAGGAGGTCGACTTCGAGGTCCCGATCGTCGGCAAGGACGTCGAGGATCTGACGGAGGTCGACTACCTCTACTGGGTCGGCTGCGCGGGCGCCCTGGAGGACCGGGCCAAGAAGACCACGAAGGCCTTCGCCGAGCTGCTGCACATGGCGGGCGTCACGTTCGCGATCATGGGCGGCGAGGAGAAGTGCACCGGTGACTCGCCGCGCCGCCTGGGCAACGAGCCGCTGTTCCAGCAGCTCGGCCAGGAGAACGTCGCGATGCTGAACATGGCGTTCGGCGAGGACGACGAGGACGAGTCGACGAAGAAGCCGAAGTCGGCCAAGAAGATCGTCGCGACCTGCCCGCACTGCTTCAACACGATCGCGAACGAGTACCCGCAGCTGGGCGGCGAGTTCGAGGTCATCCACCACACGCAGCTGCTCCAGCACCTCATCGACGAGGGCAAGCTGATCCCGGTGACGCCGGTCGACGGCCTCATCACGTACCACGACCCGTGCTACCTGGGCCGCCACAACAAGGTCTACACGCCGCCGCGCGAGATCATGTCGGCCGTCCCGGGCCTGCGCCAGCAGGAGATGCACCGCCACAAGGAACGCGGCTTCTGCTGCGGCGCCGGTGGCGCGCGGATGTGGATGGAGGAGCGGATCGGCAAGCGCATCAACAACGAGCGCGTCGACGAGGCCCTGTCCCTGAACCCGGACATCGTCTCCACCGCCTGCCCGTTCTGCCTGGTCATGCTGACCGACTCGGTCAACGGCAAGAAGAACGACGGCAAGGCGAAGGAGTCCGTCCAGGTGGTGGACGTGGCGCAGCTGCTGCTCGACTCGGTGAAGACGAAGCCGGAGGACGCTGAGCCGGAGCCGGAGCCGGTGTCGGCGGAGTAGTACCCAGTACGTACGGAGAGGGCCGCCCCGCGCGAGTTGCGCGGGGCGGCCCTTTTTGCCGTTCCCCGGCCGTTGTCAGCCCTCCTGGGAACGCCGGTGGTTGAGGGCGAACCCGAGCCCGGCGGCCCCGAGGGCGGCGAGCCCGCCGCCGGCGCCGATGAGGGCGGCCTGGCCGGAGGAGCCGGCGACGTTCTCGGCCCCGGCCTTGACGGCGCCCTTGGGGACGACGGTGGTGGTGGTCTTCCAGCTGTTGCCACCCTGCTTGGGGGTGTCGATGACGACGAACGTGCAGGCGGTGGGCTTGGGGGTGCCCTCGACCCAGGAGGTGCCGGTGCCGTCGGGCTGCAGGACGACGTGGAGGCCGTTGTTCTGTCCGTAGGAGGGGCTGCCGGTGATGGTCAGGGTGTCGATCAGCGTGCCGCCGGCCCATATCTCGGCGGCGTACTCGTCCGTCCCGGTCTTGTAGACCTTGGCGACGGATCCGTCGGCGAGCTCGAAGGACTTCACGAAGGCACGCTCGACAGGCGGATCGACCTGCGGCTGGCCAGGGCGGCGATCGTGCCGGTGGCGATCGCTGCGGTACGGATGGAGCGACGGGTGACGCGCCTGAGACCCCCTAGGGGATGTCACAGCTCAGTGGCAGCTCAGGGGCAAATGAGCGGAGCCACAGCGGGAACGGGTACGTTCAATGACGTGGCTGGATTCAGGAACGGACGCGGCCGGGACAACCGCCCCCCGCAACAACAACCGCAGCAGGCGCCGTACGGGTACAACGCGGCCCCGCCGCCCCACCCGCAGCAGCAGTGGCCCCAGCAGGCCCCGCAGCAGGGCGGCGGCGGATACGGGGAGCCGGAGTACTTCGGGGACCCGTACGGGGCGCAGCAGCAGCACCACCCGCAGCAGCACTACGCGGCCAACACCCCGGGGCACACGCAGATGTTCAGCGTGAACGAGGACCCGTACGGCGCCGGCGCCGGCTACGAGGCGCCCGCCGCCCCGACGGGCCCGCGGCTGCACTGGAAGCCTCTGCTGAGCGGCATCGTGCTGCGCCCGGGCCCGACGTTCCTGCAGATGCGGGACCACGCGGTGTGGGGCCCGGCGCTGACCGTCACGTTCCTCTACGGCCTGCTGGCCATCTTCGGCTTCGACAAGGCGCGCGACGAGGCGATCAACGCGACGCTGTCGACGGCGATCCCGTACGTCCTGATGACGGGCGTGGGCTTCGTGGTGGCCGGCCTGATCCTGGGCGCGGTCACGCACACGCTGGCGCGTCAGCTGGGCGGCTCCGGGAGCTGGCAGCCGACGGTCGGCCTGTCGATGCTGATCATGTCGATCACGGACGCGCCCCGGCTGGTCGTCGCGGTCTTCCTGGGCGGCGAGAACGGCCTGGTGCAGGTCCTCGGCTGGCTGACCTGGCTGGCGGCGGGCGCGCTGTTCACGATGATGGTGAGCCGCTCGCACGACCTGCCGTGGCCGAAGGCCCTGGGCGCGTCGGCGATCCAGCTGGTGGCGCTGCTGTCACTGATCAAGCTGGGCATGCTGTAAGTACGTACTACGTATAGAAGGAGAAAGGCCCCCGCCAGGAAAGAGGACGGGGGCCTTCGTCGTGCATAAGTGCCTCAGGCGTCGAGAACCTGACCCTCGCGCCGGACGACGGGTGGTTCGACGGACCAGGGGAAGTTGATCCACTCGTCGGTCTTCTTCCACACGTACTCGCACTTCACGAGGGAGTGCGACTTCTCGTAGATGACGGCGGAGCGGACCTCGGCGACGTGGTCGACGCAGAAGTCGTGGACGAGCTTGAGCGTCTTGCCGGTGTCGGCGACGTCGTCCGTGATCAGGACCTTCTTGTCGGAGAAGTCGATCGCGTCGGGCACGGGCGCGAGCATGACGGGCATTTCGAGCGTGGTGCCGACGCCGGTGTAGAACTCCACGTTCACGAGGTGGATGTTCTTGCAGTCGAGGGCGTAGGCGAGGCCGCCGGCGACGAAGACGCCGCCGCGGGCGATGGAGAGCACGATGTCGGGCTCGTAGCCGTCGTCGGCGATGGTCTGCGCGAGCTCGCGGATCGCCCGCCCGAAGCCCTCGTAGGTGAGGTTCTCCCGTACGTCACTCATTGCGTCACACCTGGGTCCGATGGAAGTTCATGAAGGAACGCGAAGCGGTCGGCCCGCGCTGGCCCTGATACCTGGACCCGTACCGCTCGCTGCCGTACGGGAACTCGGCGGGCGAGCTCAGCCGGAACATGCACAGCTGCCCGATCTTCATCCCCGGCCAGAGCTTGATGGGGAGGGTGGCGAGGTTCGACAGCTCAAGGGTCACGTGCCCGGAGAAGCCGGGGTCGATGAAGCCGGCGGTGGAGTGCGTGACGAGCCCGAGGCGCCCGAGGGAACTCTTCCCTTCGAGCCGCGAGGCGATGTCGTCAGGCAGCGAGATGACTTCGTACGTCGAGGCGAGCACGAACTCGCCGGGGTGGAGGATGAACGCCTCGTCCCCCTCGGGCTCGACCTCGCGGGTCAGGTCCAGCTGCTCGACGGCGGGGTCGATGTGGGGGTAGCGGTGGTTCTCGAACACCCGGAAGAAGCGGTCAAGCCGCACGTCGATGCTCGAGGGCTGCACCATGAATTCGTCGTACGGGTCGATGCGCACCCGGCCGGCATCGATCTCGGCCCGGATGTCCTTGTCTGAGAGAAGCACGCCCCCACGATACGCAGAGGGCGCGGACCTGCCCCAATCGGGACGGTTCCGCGCCCGGCCGGCCATCAGCGCTGCTCAAGCTCCGCGGCCACGGCCACAGGCACCGCGTGCCGCAACCGCGCACACCGTGGACACCGAATGAGCCGCCCTGGCCCGATCCGCCCGGACCCGAGCTGCTGCAACGGGAACGAAGCGGTACTGAACACATGCCCTTCGGCACAACGGACGACGGTGCGCTCCATCGAACCCATCAAGTCCCTTCCCCGACAAGTGGTGGACGAGACAGCCACATTAGGGGATCAACAGGACACCACTCCAGGCGGCACTCCGCCACGGGGCCGCACGTCGCACCTGGTCGATGGGGTACAGTGTCCGAGTCTGCGGTACCGATCAACGACCGCCAGGCGGATGTAGTTTAATGGTAGAACATGAGCTTCCCAAGCTTATAGCGCGGGTTCGATTCCCGTCATCCGCTCTTGAACGAAGCCCCAGGTCAACGACCTGGGGCTTCGTCATTGTCTAGACCCGGCCGCAGCGGCCGTCTTCGAGACCCTCGACCGCCCGAATCGCTACGCGATCCTCTATCGCGTCCGACGCCAAGAGGCCCGAGACCCGCGCCCGCCGCATCGAAATGTTCGTGGCGATGGCGGCGAACGGGGAGAAGCCGCACCTGCGAAGGAAGGGGGAGACCGGTTGTTTCGGCGGCCTCCCCTCCGCGGTGCGGCGAGGTCAGAACACGAGGTCCGACGCGTTCGCGCTGACCTGCTCCAGGTACATGACCTCGCCGGTCCGGAACGGGACCCTCCAGTCACCGGTGCTCCTGTACAGCTTCGGCGTCTGGTAGGTCACGCCGAGGCCCATGAGGTCGGGGCGCCCGTCGCCGTCCGCGTCACCGGCGGCGATCAGTGGACGGAACGCGTTCCAGCCGCCGCCGATCTTCATGCGGGGCGCGAACGTGCCGTCGCCCTTGCCCAGGTGGACCCAGAGGACGCCGTCCTTGTCACGGGCGACGAGATCGCCGGCGGTGCCGCCCGCGATGTTGCCGACGGCCGTGATGTCGTTGTAGACCCCCCAGCCGGTGCCGATCTTCTTGCCGGGGAGGAACGGCTTCGTGGCGCTGCCGGTGCCGGGGTAGAGCCAGTGTCCCCCTGACTTGTCGGTGGCGACCACGTCCACGCGGCCGTCGTTGGTCAGGTCGCTGCCGGACGTGATCTTGTCGTAGACCTGCCAGCCGCCGCCGACCTGGACCCGGGTGGCGAAGTCGCCGGTGCCCTTGCCCTGGTACAGCCAGAGCACGCCGGACTTGTCGCGGGCCAAGAGGTCGCCGACCGGCGTACCGCCCAGGTTGCCGGCGGACTCGATCCGGTCGTAGACGCCCCAGCCCGAACCGAGGTAGGTCCTGGCCCCGGCCTCGTTGATGCCGCGCCGCTCGTCGATCGGACGGTAGAAAAGGTCCGTGCGCCACAGGCGGCCGGCGGAGTCCCGGCTGAGCAGGTCGGGGCTGCCGTTGTCGTTGAAGTCGTGCGGCTGGGCCTTGCGGACGACCTTGAACGCGCCCTTGGCGGTGACGGCCGGGCCGATGCCGTTGACCGGCGCGCCGATCAGCTCCCCGGTGTAGTCGCCGTTGGGGACGTTCTCGTCCCAGTTGTTGTCGACCCAGGCGAACACCGGCGTACCGGTGGTGGGCTGCCAGCTCAGGGTGTGGGTCTTCCCCGTCCGCACATGACGGACGGTGAGCTTCGGGTTCGTTACCCCACGGGACAGCGTCCACCTGAAGGTGAACCCGTTGACCTGGTCGAGGTCGAGGACCGCCGGGGGCACGGTGGAGTTCGTGGCGACGACCTCGGTGGGCTCGCCGGTCGTCGCGACCAGCTCGGCCTTCAGGGTGTCGCCGCCCGTGGCCGCGCCCGTCTCCGGGACCCGGCAGGACCAGCTGGACGCGACGCGACCCCGTACGTCAGTCCGCCGTCACGGCCCAGTAGCCGAGCTCCGAGGGCTCGCCGGCTGATCCAGGTACGAGCGATCTTGCTCGGCTCCATGAACCGAGAGCAGGCGGCGAAGCCGGGGCGCACCGGGGCAACGGTCTTCGGTAGAACGCGTGGTTGCGTTTGCCCTCTGGTGTCGACTCGTGGTCATGCGGTGTGCCACGTGCGCCCACAACCTCTGCACCACCTAGGACCGTCTCGCCGGAGGCCCCGCATGAGCCCTCTGGCCGCTCTACGTCATCATCGCCATCACTGCAGCCCGGCAGAAGCCCTGAGCCGTCCTCTGTGCTGGAATCACCCGGCAGCCCGCACTCCTGCGGAATAATCAACGCATGGAAGCTACGCCCAGCGTCCCCGAACTCCGCCGCGCCAAGGTCGCCAGGCGGCTTCCCGTCGAGCTCTCGGAGCTCGACGGGCCCGACCACGGCCGCGTCGACCTTCCACTGCGCCTCGCGTGGTCCGGCCTGTCACGGTTCGACCTCGACCAGCCCCGATTGCGGATGAGCTGTTATCGGATCGTCCTGGCCGAGGGACAGCACGATGACCTGGTCCGTTACCTGAACCGGGAACTGCTCGTCGCCATGTGGCCCGTCCTGCGCACACTGATCAGCCGGGACATCCGCGACGTCTGGGAAAACGCCTTCGACGAGCTGGCTCCCCACTCCCAGGCCGCCGCGTGAACCTGACAGACCTGCACCGGCGGCTCCTCGCGGATGTCCTCGCCGTGGGTGACGTCTACCCGCTCGTGCTCACGGGTGGCTACGCCGTCCAGGCACACGGACTGGTCAACCGGATCAGCCAGGATCTCGATGTCGCCACCGAGAACCCGGAGCCGATGGAGAAGATCGCCGCCACCGTGCGCGCCGGGCTCGAACAACGCGGCTGGCAGGTGGAGGCGTTGGAAACCGATCCACTGTCCGCACGGCTGATCGTCACCGACACCGCAACTGGCGACGAGTGCGAGGTTGACGTCCTCAAGGAAGCGCTCTGGCGTCCGCCCGTGAAGACTCAGCATGGCTTGGTGCTTTCGCTGGAGGACGTGGTCGGCACAAAGGTCCGGGCGCTGGCAGACCGTGGCCTGGCGCGTGACCTGATCGACGTCCGGGCGGCGGCGGATCGCTGGGGTCGCATCGAACTCGAAGAACTCGGCCGCCGCCACGCCCGTGACACCTTCGACCTCTCCGATCTCCATGCCCGGCTTGCCGGCACGGATTGGATCGATGACACCGAATTCGCCGCGTACGGACTCAGCGACCACCAGACCTTCGAGCTGCGGCAGTGGGCTCAGGAGTGGGCCGACGACATCGCCGAAAGACTCCAGGAAGCGGAAGGTCCACCCGACGACTGATCACCGGGCACCGCGCACGGCAAGGAAGCGCCGCATCTCCAAGGAGGCTGGCCGTGCCCCAACCGTGCCCTTGGGGTCGGTCAACTGCGGTCAACACAGGTATCGCCGAGCTCGCGAGAGAGACTACATCGGAGACTGTTTTCGCAGGTCAAACACAAGATGATTGAGATTGGCGTCAGTGATTCCCAAGCTTATAGCGCGGGTTCGATTCCCGTCATCCGCTCTTGAACGAAGGCCCAGGTCAAGCGACCTGGGCCTTCTTCGTGATCTGGACCTGTCGGGCCCACTCGCGCACTCCTTGTGCCAGCTGGTGAAACGGCCCCTTCGGGGCGGCCCTTCGCATAGCCCCTGTGAGCTGCGGGGAGGACTCCCCGGACTCCGACCCGCAGACGCACGTTGCGATGACCTGCCGACGCCGTAGCTGGTTGACCGCCTTGCTTCCTGAACGCCGCGTTCGGAGAAATGAATACCTGTGTTCGCGGCCTGAGATTTTAACGGCCATCGCAGAGAGAGTTTTTGCCAGCGACACACAGGGGGAAATATTCGACGCACACAGGGCTGCGGTGACGTGCTACTGTCGAACTCAGTTGCAGTTTTGGTACCCAAAAACTTCAAGCGCCTCCCGTCGGCCGCGTGCCGCACGGAAGCGCTTTGTATTTCCGGTCATTTTCCGGGCAGGGCATCATCGCGGCGACACGGCGTCCGTACGGTACGGATTCCGTCGTACTGCCCCAAGGAGATATGACATGGCTACTGGCACCGTGAAGTGGTTCAACGCGGAAAAGGGTTTCGGCTTCATCGAGCAGGACGGTGGCGGCCCTGACGTGTTCGCCCACTTCTCGAACATCGCCGCCCAGGGCTTCCGCGAGCTCCAGGAGGGCCAGAAGGTCTCCTTCGACATCGCGCAGGGCCAGAAGGGCCCGACGGCCGAGAACATCGTTTCCGCCTGACGCTGACGCGTAACACGTAGCTGGGGCCCGCATCCCTCGGGGTGCGGGCCCCAGCTGCATGCATTTCGCAGGATTTTCACGTGTACCTGCGTCTTTCGCATTTCTTTCGCTCGCCCGCTTGCGCCGACAATTCCTTTGTCCTGAGCCAGGCTGCTTGCTTTCGCATTTCATTCGGCCCGTGCCTGTGATTCCCAACGCTGTTCATCCGCTGCCGGAATTCCTCGATACGCGCCGTATCAAGGAAGGTTCTGTATGAACCCCACACGCACGAACGGCCGTTCCGCCCGCACCCGCCGCAACGGCGGCCACGCGTACGACTCCTCCGCCGGAACGGGCCGGGGCGGTCGCCCCGGTTCGTCCGCCGCGAGCCGATCGGGAGGTCCGAGCCGGTCGGGCGGATACGGCAGGCGTCCCGCCGCCGTTCAGGGGGAGTTCGCCCCGCCGAAGACGATCACACCGGCGCTGCCCGCCGTCGAGACCTTCGCCGACCTGGCCCTGGACCGGCGCCTCCTGGCCGCGCTCACCGCAGAGGGCGTGTCCGTCCCGTTCCCCATCCAGGGCGCGACCCTGCCGAACTCCCTGGCGGGCCGCGACGTCCTGGGCCGCGGCCGGACCGGCTCCGGCAAGACCCTCGCCTTCGGCCTGGCCCTGCTGGCCCGCACCGCCGGACAGCTCGCCGAGCCCCGTCAGCCGCTGGCGCTGGTCCTGGTCCCCACCCGGGAACTCGCCCAGCAGGTCACCGACGCGCTCACGCCCTACGCCCGCGCCGTGAAGCTGCGCCTGGCCACCGTCGTCGGCGGGATGCCGATCGGCCGGCAGGCGAACGCGCTGCGAAGCGGCGTCGAAGTCGTCGTGGCCACCCCCGGCCGCCTCAAGGACCTCATCGACCGCGGCGACTGCCGGCTGAACCAGGTCTCCATCACCGTCCTGGACGAGGCCGACCAGATGGCCGACATGGGCTTCATGCCCCAGGTCACCGCGCTCCTGAACCAGGTCCGCCCCGAGGGCCAGCGCATGCTGTTCTCCGCGACCCTGGACCGCAACGTCGACCTCCTGGTCCGCCGCTACCTCACCGACCCCGTCGTTCACTCCGTGGACCCCTCCCAGGGCGCGGTCACCACGATGGAGCACCACGTCCTGCACGTGCACGGCGCTGACAAGCAGCGGCTGACGACCGAGATCGCGGCACGCGAAGGCCGGGTGATCATGTTCCTGGACACCAAGCACGCCGTGGACCGCCTCACCGAGGACCTCCTCCACTGCGGTGTCCGGGCCGCCGCCCTGCACGGCGGGAAGTCGCAGCCGCAGCGCACCCGCACCCTCGCCCGGTTCAAGACCGGGCACGTCACCGTCCTGGTCGCCACGAACGTCGCGGCGCGCGGCATCCACGTCGACAACCTCGACCTCGTCGTCAACGTGGACCCGCCGACCGACCACAAGGACTACCTCCACCGCGGCGGCCGGACCGCCCGGGCCGGCGAGTCCGGCAGCGTCGTCACCCTGGTCACCGCCAACCAGCGCCGCGACATGACCCGCCTCATGGCGACCGCCGGCATCGTGCCCGAGACCACCCAGGTCCGCTCCGGCGAGGAGGCCCTCGCCCGGATCACCGGCGCGCGGACTCCCTCCGGCATCCCCGTGACGATCACCGCACCGCCCGCCGAGCAGCGCAAGCGCAGCGCGACCTCCCGCGGTCGACGCGGTCCCGCCTCGGCAGCGAGGCGCGCCGGCGGACGGCGTTCCGCCGCCGACGCGGCGGCCTGAGCCGTACGTGATCCGGAAGCTGACCCATCTCTTCAGGAGGCACGTTGTGACGCTGGTCCAGATGCAGCCCTGCCCGACGCACCCCGCCCCCGCGCACCTGACGGCGGGCGACGCCGTGGACACGGACGGACCGCAGGTCTGCGACGACATGACCGTCGAGGTGGCCCTCTCGGTCATGGCCGGAGCACGCACCGGGCACTTGCTCGTCTGCGACAACGACGGCCTGTGCACCGGCCTGGTCACCCGGGCCCAGCTCACCACCGTCCGCGACAGCCCCGCCTACACGGACCGGCTCCAGCTGCGCGACCTCTTCGGCGACGGCGGGCCGCTCACCTCGGCCACCGCCATGACGATCGGGCGGGCCGTACGTCCCCGGGTCGTCACCTCGTCCGTCGTGGGCGAACAGGACGACACTCCGGGCGCCCCCGCGCCCACCCTCGTCCTCGCGTGAACCGCCTCACCACGGCGGAACCATCCCCTTCCTCTCCCTGTGAGGCATCGTGCGCTGTGTCATCGCCCGCTTCCCCTTCGACCTCACCAAGAGCGGCGTCCTGGACTCCATGAAGGGCGTCAAGCCCGAGGAGGTCGTCGGCGAGTCCGTGATCATCGGCCGCCGCACCTACCCCGTGATGCAGGTCGGCCAGGTCATCACCCGCCAGGACCGCCGCGATTTCACAGCCGCCGAAGTCATACGGGCCATGACCAAGCTCGGCTTCACCTGCCGCGGCCTCCCCCAGAACACCGCGCCCACCCACGCCCTCAACCCCCTCCAGCACGCCTCCGCGCTGCTCGGCGCCCCGGCGGCGGCCTGACCGTGAACGGGCGAACGTGAGCTGACACCCGAACAGCCAAGAGGGCCCGACCGGCACCCGCCGGTCGGGCCCTCTCGCGTATCGGTGGGTAGGTGTCTCTACGGGCGCGAAGTCAGTGATCGGAGTAGCTGAAGTCACCCATGGTCCAGGCGCTGACGTCCGCGATCGAGACGCGGTACATCCCACCTGTCTCCGGGATCCCCACCGTGCCCTGAAGGATCCGCGCCATGTGGAAGTGCAGATGCGCGGGCGGCCCGTCCCTCCGTGTCGTAGCGGTGAAGACGGCGGAGAACCCTCCCAGGCGGGCGGAGTCCGCCAGGACCTCCGAGACCCGCTTCTTCCACACCGCTTCGGGCGCCAGCCGACCGGTGATGACAGCGCCACCGGTGACCACGGTCAGCGACATCTGATTGCTCTGCCCGGACTCCACCAGCATGGCAACGTCGACGAGCAGCTCGTCAAGCTTCGACATGAGAGCCGATCCTATTCACGGGTCGTCCGGTCCCTCAACCGGTCGTGCTACCGGGCGAGAAGGGCAGTCACCGTCTTCCCACCAGAGGCACGCCGCGTGATCGAAAGTCTTCCGACACAACGAGGATCACGGTGTCGGCCGGCTCGGACACGGGCGCCGGAACGAGGCCCTCAAGAAGATGCCGGGCGCTGTCGCGTGCGACGGCGACAGGACCCGCAGAGCGGCCGACCGCGACGCCGACGCTCATGGTGTCCATCAGATCCCCTCGTCTGTGATCGTCGGAACCCGTCCCCAGCTGTCCGTGGCTTGCGCCCAGATATGCGGTGGTCACCCGACGGGGACCGCTCCGCGACCCTCCGCGTCACTGTTCGACGTCGATTACCTACCCACCGGACACACGGAAATCTATGTCGACCGGAGTAGACATTGGGCGGTGGCGTAGTTATGGTTTCTCTCGTAGCCAGAGAGACAGCAGGGCCTGGCAGAGACGAACTGCCGGCAAGCAGTACCAGCGGTACAGGTAGTTGCAGTGAGCAGGACGGTGCGGCAGTGGAGTTTCGAAGCCAGAGTTTTCGCAGGACGGCGACGGGACTGGCGGCCGGACCGGGTGGCCCGCAGTGATCAGGGGCCGCCGTGAGCGGTACCGCTGTCATGGCAGTCGCGGTACCCGTAAGTGCAGTACGCAGTACCCAGCAGTGAGGTGGTGAGCAGTACCCCTGGTGAAGGCGTCGGCTGCGGACGCGCGCACCGGGAAGTTCGGCAGTGGGGTTCTAAGCCAGAGCAGACGCAGGACGGGCAACGGGGCTGGCTGCCGAAGAGTGGCGCTGTCACAGGCCACTGAGCAGTTCGCATCACCAGCAGTACCCGCAGTACGCAGTACCCCGTAGTAGTTGATCACCGAGGAAGAACGGAGGAACCCGCGCCATCAGGATCGCCCGGGCGGAAGTCTGAGCCCGGGTACCGCAGGACATCGATAGTGAGGTGGTCTCCGGTCAAGCAACCGCGATCCCCGCACCCCCGACAGCAGCCAGGTCGGGTCTGCGGACACAGAACGCCGGCGCAGTATCAGGGCCGGCAGGTGGTGTAGTAGTTCCTTCGGGGCCCTGGTGCCAGTACGGCACCAGGGCCCCTCAACGCGTTTCCCAGAGAGGTGCAAATGACAGCAGATGACTCGTACGGCCGTCTCGACGACGACGACTACCCCGCCTACACGATGGGCCGGGCCGCCGAGATGCTCGGCACCACCCAGGGCTTCCTCCGGGCCATCGGCGAGGCCCGCCTGATCACCCCGCTGCGCTCGGAGGGCGGCCACCGCCGCTACTCCCGCTACCAGCTGCGCATCGCCGCCCGCGCCCGGGAACTCGTCGACCAGGGCACACCGATCGAGGCCGCCTGCCGCATCATCGTCCTCGAAGACCAGCTCGAAGAGGCCCAGCGCATCAACGCCGAATACCGCCGCGCCGCCACATCCGACGCGCCACCAGACTCGGCTTGAGGTGAGTTCGCCCGCCGTCGGCATCGACCGCCGGGTGCAACCCGAGGGCTTGGCGGAGGATTACTCACGAGCAGATGCCCGCGCGAGGTCCGCCCCCATGTCGGCACGACGAGTGGCCTGGTAAGCGCCGTACGCCCGGCATGCGCGGAGCACTGACGAGTTCCTTCCGGCACGTTGAGCGTCAGTCAGCGCTGTTGGCGCCGGCCGGAGAGTTCATGTCGGGAGTTGCACATCAGGCCGTCGACGCCTATCGAGACTGCTCCCACTCGGTCCGGGAGAGTTCGTACTCGACTTCACCGTGCTCGGAGCCCTCGATCTGCTCCGGCCAGTCCCCGGTGAAGTTCCGGACGATGGACAGGCCCGACTTTTCCATGGACTGGGAGTGCCGCGACTGCGGAGCCCAGGTCGGAGTCGCCTGCCAGACAGCTGGCGGCAGGCCCAAGAAGGAGCCCCACTTCCTACGAGCCACCGACGCTGAGCTGCCCTACCTCCGCGCTTACTGCCTTCGCCGAACAACTCCGGGGGGCTGGGACGTGCGATGACGTCCCAGCCCTCCGACTTCAGGCGCGCCGGGCCGTGCCACAACGTGCCAGTAGGGGCGGTAAACAGCGGTCAGCAAGGGACCCTGCGAAGCATCCAGGACGAGGTCATCCGCGCGCGTTCCTGCAGGTCAGGCGCCATGCGCACGTCCAAGTGCCGGGTGATTCCCAAGCTTATAGCGCGGGTTCGATTCCCGTCATCCGCTCTTGAACGAAGGCCCAGGTCACGCGACCTGGGCCTTCTTCGTTGCCCTCGGGCTGCATTCCGGCAGCAGCTCCTTCCCCTGCTCTTCAGGTTCGGCTCGACGCGAACGCCTGCGGCGCGGGGTGTCGCGTTGCCCGGCCTGACGGAGATCGCAAGACTTGATCGCCGGTGACCACCGGCCATACATGACCACCTGATGAGCAGGGGATGTTGTGACAGGACAGGTCATTCCGCACGACGTACTGGGAGCCGGCTCCGAACGAGCCCTCCTGCTCCACAACTGGTTCGGCGACCGGTCGAGTTTCGACCCGATGCGCGAGCACTTGAACGGGGACACGTTCAGCTACGCGTTCGTGGACTGCCGCGGGTACGGCGAGGCGATCGACACCGACGGCGCGTTCACGATGGACGAGGTCGCCGAGGACTCCTTGGCCGTGGCCGACCATCTGGGCTGGGAGTCCTTCTCGGTCATCGGCCACTCAATGGGCGGCAAGGCGGCCCAGCTGATGCTGCTGGAGGCCCCGGAGCGGATCCGCTCGATCATCGGCATCTCGGCGGTGCCCGCGTCCGGTTTCCCGCTCGAGGATGAGATGTGGGAGCTGTTCGCCGGGGCCGCGAAGCATCCCGGCAACCGCAGGGCGATCATCGACAACACCACCGGCGGGCTGCGCGACGACGCCTGGCTGGACGCGATGGTGAGCCGCTCGGTTGGACGTTCCTCGGCGACGGCTTTTCGCACGTACCTGGACTCCTGGGCGTGTGTCGACTTCCACGAGCGGGTGAAGAACAACCCAGCCCCGGTCCTCCTCCTCGCCGGTGCGAACGACCCCGCGCTGGGGCCCGAGGCCATGCGGGCCACCTGGATGCAGTGGTACCCGAACGCCCAGCTCGAGGTGCTCCCGAACACGGGGCACTATGCACCGGAGGAGTCCCCCGAGGCCGTCGCCGCGGCCATCGAGCGGCACCTCGGCCGCTGAGGCTTCAAGATCAGGCTGCCGGGTCGGTGGCACCGCTGTCTACGGGCTCGGGTGCGGTGGCGATGAGGATCTGAGCGGCCTGGGTGACTGGCCTGTTCCAGGGGCACTCGGCCTCCACGCACCCGCGGATGAGGCCCGTCGCGGCCATCTCCATGACGATGTGGGCGTCGGCAAGGGTGGCGCCGACGGAGCCCGGCTCGCCCTACACGGCGCGGAGACCGGCGTGGGTATCTGGCCATCCCCGACGGCCGGCGACCGGCGCCCCGGACTCGGTCAATCCCCTCAAGCCGCGGTGCCCTTGCCCCGGCGACAGCCTGTACAGAGGCGACCTTCGACGGCACCCGTGTGGCGTGCCGTGCCGTCGAGGCGCATCCTGGTGGCGAGATCGCCGGTAACGGGCCTGGCTCCCGTGCCCGCCGGGCAGCAGCGCAGGCGCTGCGCAGCACGTCCGTCGCCCTGCGGAAGGGAACGGGATGACAGTCGGATCGCCCGGGGGCCCGGCTCGCTCGGAGAGCTTCGGAGAGGGGCTGCTGGGCGGGCTCCTGGACCGGGCCCACGAGCTGCCGCCCCATCTGGTCGGGCCGGTCCTCGCCGACACGGTGGCGCGGCTGGGGGGACGGGATCCGCAGATCCTGCTCCAGGACTACGGGCAAGAGAGGCTGGTCCCCCTGCCGGGCGAAGGACTGGCGGGCGGCGAACCGCAGTCCATCGACCGTTCCGAAGCCGGCCGGTGTTTCCTGAGCTCGCACCAGGTCGAACTCGTGCTGCCCGACGGCGTACGGGTCCTGCTGCCGTTGCTGGACGGGGGCGACCAGGCGGGCGTCCTGGCCGTCACCCTGGACGCCGTCGATGACGACGACCGCCGCCTGCTGCGCAGGATCGCCGGTCTGATCGCCGACATGATGCAGTCCAAGAACGGCCACACCGACCTCTTCTTCCGCACCCGTCGCAGCGAACCGATGAGCGTCGCCGCCGAGATCCAGTGGTCGCTGCTGCCGCCTCTGTCGATGGTGACGCCGCGCGTCACCATCGCCGGCGTACTTGAACCCGCCTACGACGTGGCGGGGGACAGCTTCGACTACGCCCTGAACAGGGACACCTTCCACCTCGTCATGATCGACGCCATGGGCCACGGTCTGGACGCGGCCACGATGGCCACCGTGGCCATCGGCGCTTACCGGCACGCCCGCCGGATCAGCATCGAACTGTCAGAGATCTACCTCTTCATGGACCGGGCCGTGGCCGAGCAGTTCGCACCCGACCACTTCGTGACCGCGCAGATGATGCGGCTGGACACGGGCACGGGCCGCCTCCAGTGGGTCAACGCCGGGCACCCCGCCCCCATGCTGATCCGCAGGCACCGCGTCGTAGGCCGCCTGGACAGCCCCACGACCCTGCCTGTCGGCTTCGGAGGAGCACAGCCGCAGATCAGCGGAGTGACGCTCGAACCAGGGGATCGTGTCCTCTGGTTCACCGACGGGCTGATCGAGGAACACGAGAGCGGACAGGAGCAGTTCGGCGAGGAACAGCTGATCGACTGGGTGAACCAACTGGAGCGGGCGGACCGAGAGGTCCGCGCGGTGGCGCGGGACCTCTCCCACACCCTCAAGCGGGCACGCGGCGAAGCCACTTCGGACGACGCCACGCTCGTCCTGGTCGAGTGGCGCGGATGACGGATGGACGTACCGCGAGGCGCCGGTGAGGCAGCATGCAGGGCGGCAGGAGCGCCATCCAGATCACGCCGGCTCCGGGCGGTGTGTCACCGGCTCGGGAAGCGTGGCGACAAGGATCTCGGCGGCTTGGGTGACGTTACCGGCGTCGACCGCACGGGCCATGGCGTCACGTGCCGCGTCGCGTGTCGTGTCCGGGGGCACCACCAGGAGGGCGAAGTGGTCGTTGTCGCCACGGGTGATGAGGACGGTGTCGTCGCCGACGGGGAAGGAGTCGAGGTGCACCACACGGTCGTCGACGACCACACGAGTCGGAACCTCCTCCCAGGTGGCGGTATCGAGGCCGACCCTCGCGATGGGGCCGAGGTGCGCGGTGAGCACCTCGATCAGGGCGGGCAGCTCGGCCGTGATATTACGGGAGCGGGGCCACCAGGCGCCGTCGAGGACGCCTTCGCGGGAGTGCGTCGTCTGCAGCCGGAGGAGGGCCGTGCCGGGCTTCACCGCTTTGTGGATCTCGTCCGGAAGGAGCTTCCGAGGGGTGGGAGTGTCGGATTCGGCCATGGTGGTCCGCCTGCCTGCGCGGGGACGCCGACGCCTCATAGCCAGCGAGATACCGCCGTGGTCTCACGGTACTCCGCGTGCCTGCGATCACGCCCGCGAGCATCGGCCGCGAGCATCGGCCGGGCGGTGTTCCCGGTCGGAAATCACCTGGTCAGAAACCGCTTGTCCGACCACGGGGCGGAGTACGCTGAAGGTACCGGGAGTAACTCGAGCACCCGCTCCCACGCGGACGTCGTTTCCGGCGATCAAGACACTGGGCCGCCCTGCAGGGCGGCCCGGAGACGGGTCCGCGACCATGACCGCCACCCTCGCACCCCCGCTTTCGGCGCGCCTGTCGCTGACACCGAAGACCACACTCGCCGGCCTCTTGGACGGCGCCTGGTGGCCTCGTTCGCGTGACCTCACCGCCGAACTTCCGCCCCTGGTCGACGCGCTGGAGGGGCGTTTCGGACGCATCACACGCGTCATGGTGAACCCCACCCGTTGGCCCGTCATCCCACACAAGGTTCCCGTCACCGGGCACACCGTGCATGTCGGCTGGTTCACCGAACAGGATCCCGACAAGATGATCCTGCTCTCCTACACCGTCGGCCGCTGCGACCTGCTGGTGATCCCGCCCGAGACCGAACCCGCCGCAGCCGCCCGGCTCATGGCCGCCGCCGCCATCCCCGGCAGCGTCCTCACCGCCGGTGTCCTGATGTCCGACGAAGCCGCGACCGGCCGCCCTATCCGGGACGCCCGAAGCAGCGAGGACGCCTGGGAGACCGACGGCGGGTCCGCCCCGCCGCCCCTCCGGCACCCGGTCGTCGGCGCGCGGATGATCCCGATGCCGGGAAACCCGAGGAGGTGAGGACATGGAGACCCTGATCGCGCTCGCGGCAGGCGCCCTCCTGATCGCGCTCGGCATGCGCCTGATCCACCGGCTCAACGCCCAGCATGACGAGCGCATCGCGGCCCACCACTTCAGCGACCCCTACCCGGCCATCATCCGGCCGCCCGGCCACAGCCACCACCCGTCGACAGGGCAAGCCTCCCGCCGCCGGGTCACGGGCACCTGGCCCTGACCACCACCTCAGACCACTCCTCCGACCGAAGGCCGCGGGTGGGGCACCCGACACCCGGGACAACCCACCCGCCGGCCTCTCGCTCGCCCCTGAGGGGACCACGCCCCTTGCGCCCCACCGACACCGCGACCCTGCCCTCGGCCGGACCCGCCGAGATCCGCATCGTCGCCGCCACCGCCGAAGCCGCCGAAAGACCCGCCCTCTCCTGGCTCACCACCAGCAGACCGTCCACTCGCACCGGCACCCACGTCGACGAAGTCTGAGCAGCAGCGGGCCTTCACATGAACCAAAGGACTCGATCATGGCGACACTCCGCGAGCGACAGGTCTACCGCGAACGGGTCCTGACCGCCCTCTACGAAGCCACCGAAGGCAACCGTCTCCTCGGAGTCCCGGGGCGGAAGCTGCGGAACGACCTGCGCATCCCGGAGGAAGACCTGGCCGCCGCCTGCACCTACCTGGCCGGCGAGGAGTTGATCACCGTCGACTGGGAACCGGGCAACACACCCGCGATGGTCTCCCTCACCCACCGGGGAATCAGGCGCATGGAGACCGAAGAGGAAGAACGCGGCTGAGCCGGGCTGTCCGATGGCCCGCTCGCCCTCCCGGCTTGTCCGGCCCACAGTCGTACAATTGAACATGGATCGAGCACTCTCACGTGTGGCGATCCGGAAGGGCGGCCTCGGCGGAGTGAATGCGCTGGGGCCGTTGTGACGACTGCCGCCATGAGGCCCGCGCACCCGACATCATGTCGCCGCCCGGTGCTGATGGCCCACCTCGCGGGCGAGGTCGAGACCGAGGACGCGGTCGAGAAAGGCGAACGTCTCGAACTTGGCCCCGGACGGCACGTCGTCGCGCGTCGCCACGCCACCCAGCAGATCCAGGACGGCGGGGACATCGAGATCGTCGGCGAGCGCGGCATGTGCCTGCCGCAGCGCGTCGGCGGGGATCGGCCTGGACGGCTCCTGCGCCCAGTCGGCCACCTGCTGCCGCCAGTGCCTCAGTAGCTGCCGGGCCTCGGCAAGCCCCGTATCGCTCACCGCGACCTGCGTGCGGTGGCCGTGGCCGAGCAACAGCATCCTCACAGCCAGCGGATCGGTCCCCTCCGGGGCGTACACGTCGCCCGGGAGACCGGAGGCGAGGAGGTGGCCCCGGTCCGGGACGCGCCCGGCCGGTGGTGCCGCGCCGAGCTCGCCCACGTCGATCCGGACCCCGCCGACGGCGTCCGGTGCGGCGGTGCCGTACGCGAGGATGTGCACGTCGGCAGTGGCGCACGGCGTCTCGTTCAGACGGTGAACGCCGACCCGGGAGGGCGGGTGGATGCCGAGATCGGCCATCGCGCGTTCGAGCGCCTGGGCTTGCTCAGGCGGCAGGTCCGGTGTGAGGAGGACCGTGACAGCCTGCAGCCCCTGCAGTTCCGCGGTGCGCGCCAGTACGTCGGCGACGAGTGGCGCCCGCAGGTGCGCCAGACCGATCCCCGTGTCGATGACCGGCAGGTGGACGCAGATGCGCAGCAGGTGTCGGTGCGCGTAGGGAATCTCCACGAAACGGCCGGTGCGGGTGTCGGCGATACGCAGCATGATGCGGAGGCTAGTCGTGGAAGCCCCCGATGCCGGGGAGGACCGACCGGAAGGCCGACGTCGCGGAAACACACGCGGTCGCGCCACTGCCGGGACCGCACCCTCTGCGTCACCTCCGCGGGGCGGCTCGGCTTGGCGCCGGGAGCGGGGGCACGAGCCTGCGGACGGTGGCGGCCGTGCTGTCGTCCCGCCCCCGGTCCACGCGCGTGCGCGACTCGCCTCGATCGAGAAGGAATTCGGCCTGCACTGGTACGCGCGCGGTGACCGTACCGCCGCACCATGCCCCACCCGCGCGGAGCAGGAGCAGGCTCAACTGGCACCAAGCCGCCGCCGCGTCGGCTGCCCTGCCGTACGAGCTCGGCGGCAGAGCCCCGCACAGGGCCGGCGACGATCGCCCCCGTATCGGCACCACCCTCCCGCGCGGCGCGGGATGCGTCAGTCTGCTTTCGGCCGGGTGCGCCGGGCATAGGCGCGGGCGGCGCGGGCACGGTCGCCGCAGCGGGTGGAGCACCAGTGGCGGCGTCCGTGGCGCAGCAGGTAACGGCTGCAGGGGGTGGACCCGCAGCTGGTGAGGCGGTCGGCGTCGGGGCTGGTGAGGAGGTCGGCCGTGTCGGCCGCGAGGGTCGCGAGAGCGCGGGCGAGGATCTCGTCCGTGGGACACGGCGCCGCGCGGTAGGGGCCGGTCAGCTCGTCCCAGTACAGCAGGGCGGCCGTGGGGGCCCCGCTCAGCGCGTCGTTGACGGCGGACAGTGCCACGGGCGGGGCGGGCAGCCCGCCGACGCGGGCGGCGAACAACGCCCTGATGTGTTCGCGCAGGGTGCGGAGCTGCGCCGCGCACCTCTCCCGCACCCCGGCATCGGCCGGCGCGAGGCCGTGTTCGGTGAGCCACCGATTCGCGCTCTCGGGGGTGTCGAGGAAATCGATGAAGTGTCCTCCAGGCAGCGCGATGGCGCTGTTGACGAAGTCGAGGGCGAGGTGGTCCTCCGCCCCCGGCGCGGGCGGTGGAACGGACTCGACGGCTGGGGCCTCACTCATGATTGTCATGGTACGGGTTGCATCCATCCGTGAGTCACCGGCTACGATCATCACGGATAAACCGCTTCCCATTCGTGAGGTTCTGATGGCTGACACCAGCGCGCCCGTTGAGCAGTTCCCCGTCCGTGTCCTCGGCGGCCCGACCGCGCTTTTCGAATACGGCGGGCTGCGATTCCTGACCGACCCCACCTTCGACGCGCCCCGCGAGTACCCCGTGCCGGGCGGCCGACTGAGCAAGACAGCGCCCGCCTCCGCCGCCCCGGCCGGCCTCGGCCGCATAGACGTCGTCCTGCTCTCCCACGACGAGCACCCCGACAACCTCGATGACTCCGGCCGGGCGCTGCTCGCCGACGTCCCGCTGACCCTGACCACGCCGGGCGGCGGCCAGCGCCTGGGGGCAGAAGCCAGGGGGCTGGCCGACTGGGAGTCGATCGACCTGGACCGCGCCGACGGCGGCACCGTCACCGTCACGGGTGTGCCCGCCCTCCACGGGCCCGGCACGCGCGAGGAGGTCGAGCCGGTCACCGGCCAGGTCGTCGGTTTCGTCCTGACCGGGCCGGACCTGCCCACGGTCTACGTCAGCGGCGACAACGCCTCGCTCGGCCTGGTCGAGGAGATCGCCGAACGGTTCGGCCCGGTGGGCACCGCCATCCTGTTCGCCGGGGCTCCTCGCTTCCCCCAGCTCTTCGACGGCGCGCCGATCGTCCTCGACAGCGCGCAGGCCGCCGACGCCGCCAGGATCCTCGGCGCCCGCCGGGTGGTTCCCGTCCACTACGACAGCTGGGCACACTTCACCGAGGGACGCGACGAACTGGTCGCCGCCTTCACCGACGCCGGGCTGATCGACCGCCTGGACCTGGGTGACCGGAACTGACCCTGCAGCCAGGCGGACCGGTCTCCGACCGACACCTTCCTGGACCCCCACCTCCCGCGCTCCCAGGCGCGGGAGGTGGGGGTCCACACCGATCCCCCGTCGCAGGCGGCGCGCAACGCCTGTTCAGCGTCGCGCACCCGGCAAACCGCTCAGCCGAGGTCGCAGCCGATGACCGCGCGGGCGTAGGCGCGCAGAGCGGCGACGACCTCGCTCCTCGTGCGGCGACCGGACAGGACCTCCATCTGGTAGCCGTCCTCCATCGCGACGAGGTTCGCCGAGAGCAGCCGCGGCGGATCCGCGAGCGTGAAGTACCCCTGCGCCTGTCCGAGAATCAGAATGCTCTGATAGAGACTGATTTGACGTTCCGTCAGTAAACTGTCCAGGGATGCGGCCTTCGGATCGCGCAGGCAGCGCGGGACTCCGCACTGGGCGACCGAAAAGCGGGGCACGAACCATGACTGTCCGAGCGTCGTCGAGGGTGGCTCCGAGGGAGCCGCGGGTCCGCTCCATGCGCACGCGTGTCTCCGACGGAGCCGCGGGTCCGCGGGTCCGCGCCATGCGCACGGACTGCCCGGGAGTCTCGTTGCCGACCGCGGCGAACGGGCGACCACCGTCCTCACGAGGACTGCTGACCGGGCTCGGCGTCGTCGCAGCGGTCGGTGTCGGCGTCGCACGGCTCGACGTCGCCGAGGCTGCGAGCGACTCGTCGTAGCAGGGTCCGGAACAGCTCGCGGTCGTCCTCGTCGATCGCGGAGAGAAGCCCGTCCTCCGCCTCTCGCACCCGCCGTTGCAGCTCCCGGGCGGTATCGATGCCGTGGGCTGTCGCGACGATCTTGCGTCGGCGCCGGTCGGCGGGGTCGAGCCGGCGCTCGACCAGCCCGGCGGCCACGAGCTCGTCGATCAGGTAGGTCATCACAGTGCGGTCGATCCGCAGATAGCGGGCCAGGGCGAGCTGATTGGGCTCGTCGCCCTCCACCACGGCGGCGAGCGTCTGGTATCCGCGCGCACCCTGCGGGACGCTCCCGAGCACCGAGGAGACGGCGGTGCGGTACGCGTGCGCCACCGCCATCAGGGAGAACCCGAAGTCCTCGGTGAGGTCGCCGCACCCGACGACCGGTGCGCTCGGCGGCCGGCTGCCCATGCCAGGAATGGTATCAATCGTCCCGTTGTTACACAGATCGTCTGCCTGGCAGACCATCTGTGGGGCAGCAGACATCCACAGGTGCCGAACAACAAACACCGCGTACGAGGAAGGTCAGGCCCGTCATGCTCAAGATCGGCATCATCCTCGGCAGCACCCGCCCCAACCGCATCGGTGAACAGGTCGCCCGCTGGGCGCTCGACATCGGATCACGCCGTACCGATGCCGCGTTCGAACTTCTCGACCTCCGCGACTACCCGCTGCCGCACCTCGACGAGCCCATGCCGCCGTCGCTCGGCCAGTACCAGAACGAGCACACCCGGCAGTGGGCGGAGAAGATCGCATCGTTCGACGGGTTCGTCATCGTGACGCCGGAGTACAACCACGGCATCCCGGGCGTGCTGAAGAACGCCCTCGATTTCCTCTACGCCGAGTGGAACAACAAGGCGGTCGGCTACGTGTCCTACGGTGCCGCGGGCGGAGTCCGCTCGGTCGAGCAGCTGCGCCTGGTCGCCGGCGAACTCCAGATGGCGGACGTACGCCAGCAGGTCCCACTGTCGCTGCACACCGAATTCGAGAACTACCAGGTCTTCAAGCCCGGCGACTACAACCTGCCCACCCTGAACACGATGCTCGACCAGGTCATCGCCTGGAGCACCGCACTCGAGCCCCTGCGCACGGCCGCGACGGTCGCAGCCTGACCGGGCCCGCCCCTGCCCCGAAGGCTCTCCCGCCGGCCCGGCTCGCCAGGGCCCGGCGCCGGCCCCGGCACACGCGACGGTCCACCAAGAGCTGCGCGAGCGGGCAGCCCGCGTCGCGGCCCGGAAGCGCGTCGACCGACAGCCTTTCCCGTCAGGGACATTGCTGACACCGGCGGTGGTCCGGCCGTCGGACGCCCGGTACTGCGCGCTGCCTAGGTCTGGGCCAGTTCGCGCACCGTGGCCATGTCGCTGAAGGGGAGCAGCTTCTCGCCGACGATCTGGTGCGGTTCGCTGCCCTTGCCTGCGATCAGGATCGTGTCGTCGGGGCCCGCCGCGGACAGGGCGAAGGCGATCGCCTGGCGGCGGTCGGCGTAGCGCCGGAAGGGGGTGCCGGTCGCCGTGAGGCCGGGGGAGACCTGGTCCAGGATGGCCTCGGGGTCCTCGTTGCGGGGGTTGTCCGAGGTCAGGACACAGAGGTCGGAATGGGTCCCGGCGATCTGGCCCATCTCGGCCCGTTTGGTGGTGTCGCGGTCCCCGCCGCAGCCGAAGACCGTGATCACCCGACCGCGGGCGAAGCCCCGGATGGTGGTCAGGACCTTGTCCAGGGAGTCCGGCGAGTGGGCGTAGTCCACGATCACCGACGTGCCCAGCGGGGTCCGGAAGCGTTCCAGCCGGCCCGGGACCGGCGACATCCGGTCGAGCGCGGCGACCAGGGGGCCCAGCTCGTGCCCCAGCAGGTGGCAGGCTGCCACGGTGGCCAGCGCGTTGGCCACCGAGAACCGGCCGGGGACGGGGATCGAGGCCGGGTAGGCGCGTCCGTCGTGGTGGAGGGTGAACCGGGTACCCGAGGCACTCACCACCAGGTCGGTGGCCCGGTAGTCGGCCGGGCGGTCCAGGGCGTACGTGGTCACCGCACCCGGCATCATCGACACGATGGACGCGCCCACCGGGTCGTCGGCGTTGACCACCGCGCGCCGGCACAGGCCCTGGAAGAGCCGCAGTTTGGCGTCCCGGTAGTCCTCCATCGTCCCGTGGTCGTCCAGATGGTCCTGCGTCAGGTTGGTGAAGACCCCGACGTCGATGAACGTACGGTCCACCCGGTGCGTCAGCAGCGCCATCGACGTGGCCTCCAACACCACACCGGCGGCCCCGCGGTCACGCATGTACCCCAGGAGGTACTGCAGGTCGGGAGACTCCGGCGTGGTCAGTACCGAGGGGGGCATGGGGATCGGCTCGTCGCCGATCCTGCTTCCGGCGGTCCCGATCACGCCCACCCGGCAGCCCTCGGCGATCCGCAGCACGGACTCGACCATGTACGAGACGGAGGTCTTGCCGTTGGTTCCGGTGATCGCCACCATGTCCATCTGCCGCCCCGGCTCGCCGAAGTAGCGGGAGGTCACCACCGCGGCGGCCGTCCGCGTGTCGGGTACCCGGACGGCGCACGCGCCCGGGGGCCACGCCTCGGCCGGCAGGTCGGGTTCCCTTCCGTCGACGAGTACGGCGGCGGCGCCCCGGGCCAGGGCGGGCGAGACGGAGCCGGGGCCGCCTGCCCGGTGTCCGGGGACGGCGATGAAGAGTGCGCCCGGCGTCACCCGGTCGGCGTCGAAGGTGGTCCCTGCCGAGATCAGCGTCGTGTCCGGATCACCCTGGAGAACGTGGTGCTCCTGCCCGGCCAGCAAGTCGCTCAGCTTCACAATGATCCCTTCGAGGGGGCTCGGGCCCGGGCGTGCGGCCGTAGCCAGGCGGCAGCGCCCGGCGGCATGCCGGGAAGCTGCTGTGGTGATGTGGAGCGGAGAAGCCGGAGGAGCCGGAGGCGCGAAGCGCTAGCCGTGGCCGTGCAGGACGGTACGGCGGGTCTCGGGCGCCGCGGCGAGGGCCGCGCGGGCCGGGTCGACGACGGTCGGAACACCGGCGGCCGGGCGCATCCCGGAGGCGGCCTGCTGCAGGCACTGCCTCGAGGAACGTGTGCGAGCCATGGGCCGAGTGTACGGCCCGCTCAGTGGCCCGAGGACCGCCGCTGCCGGCGCGTGAAGGCCACCTCCGTCTACGACGGCGACCAGCCGTCCCCGTACGTGGATGCTTGGAGGGAGCGATGGCTCAGGTGGAGGGGCGCTCGTCCTGGCGCGCACGGATCACGGCGTGATCCCGACGGCGATGCGGACCGGCCGGTCGGCGACCGCACCGTCGCGGACCTTCAGCCCGATCGCGTCCATCATCACGGATGTCCGCCCTCGGGATCATCCCGGCTCCTCGCGGTCGGTCACCGGGTCGGGAAGCGTGGCGACAAGGATCTCGGCGGCCTGGGTGACGTTGTCGGCGCGGACCGCTCGGGCCATGGCGCCACGTGCCGCATCGGGTGTCGTGTCCGGCGGTACCACCAGCAGGGCGAAGTGGTCGTTGTCGCCGCGGGTGATGAGGACGGTGTCGTCGCCGACGGGAAACGAGTCCAGATGGACGACCCGGTCGTCGATGACCAGGCGCGTCGGGACCGGCCCCCAGGCATCGGTGTCCAGGCCGACCCTCGTGACGGGGCCGAGGTGTGCGGTGAGCGCCTCGATCAGGGCGGGCAGCTCGGTCACGACGTCCCGGGAGCGGGGCCACCACGCGCCGTCGAGGACACCTTCGCGGGAGTGCGTCGTCTGCAACCGGAGCACGGCCGTGCCGGGCTTCACCGCTCGGTGGATCTCGTCCGGGAGGAGCTTCTGAGGTGTGGGGGTGTCAGATTCGGCCATGGTGGTCCGCCTGCCTGCGCGGGGCCGCCGACGCCTCATGGCCGACGAGAAACCGCCGTGGTCTCACGGTACTCCGCGCGTCTGCGATCCCACCCGCGAGCATCGGCCGCGAGCATCGGCCGGGCGGTGTTCCCGGTCGGAAACCACCTGGTCAGAAACCGCTTGTCCGACCACGGGGCGGAGTACGCTGAAGGTACCGGGAGTAACTCGAGCACCCGCTCCCACGCGGACGTCGTTTCCGGCGATGCAAGACACTGGGCCGCCCTGCAGGGCGGCCCGGAGACGGGTCCGCGATCATGACCACCATCGCTCCCCCGCATTCGGCGCGCCTGGCGCTGACACCCACCACCACGCTCGCCGGCCAGTTGGACGGCGCCTGGTGGCCGTACTCGCGCGATCTCGCAGCCGAGCTTCCACCACTGGTCGACGCGATGGAGGGGCGCTTCGGACGTATCACACGCGTCACGGTGAACCCCGCCCGTTGGCCCGTCGTCCCGCACAAGGTTCCCGTCACCGGGCACACCGTGCATGTCGGCTGGTTCAGCGAACAGGATCCCGACAAGATGATCCTGCTCTCCTACACCGTCGGCCGCTGCGACCTGCTGGTGATCCCGCCCGAGACCGAACCCGCCGCAGCCGCCCGGCTCATGGCCGCCGCCGCCATCCCCGGCAGCGTCCTCACCGCCGGTGTGCTGATGTCCGACGAAGCCGCGACCGGCCGCCGCATGCGGGACGCCCGGAACAGCGAGGACGCCTGGGAGACCGACGGCGGGTCCGCCCCGCAGCCTCTCCGGAACCCGGTCGTCCGGCACACGGTCGTCCGGCACCCGGTCGTCGGCGCGCGGATGATCCCCCTCCCGGGGAACAGGCGGAGGTGACGACATGGAGACCGTGTTCGCGCTCGCGACGGGCGCCCTCCTGATCGCGCTCGGCATGCGCCTGATCCACCGGCTCAACGCCCAGCACGACGCACGCATCGCGGCGTACCTCTTCAGCGACCCCTACCCGGCCATCGCCCGTCCACCCGGCCACGGGCACCACGGGCAGACAGGGCAAGCCCCCAGCCGCAGGCTCACGGGCACCTGGCCCTGACCTCAGACCACTCCTCCGACCGAAGGCCGCGGGTGGGGCACCCGACACCCGGGACAACCCACCCGCCGGCCTCTCGCACGTCGCCCGAAGGGACCAAACGCCTTGTACCCCACCGAGTTGTACCCCACCGAGCACGAGACCCTGCCGCAGGCAGGACGTGCCGAGATCCGCATCGTCGCCGCCTCCCCCGAGGCCGCCCGCGCGGTCGCCGAAGCAATCCGCCGCTCCTTCGCCGGGACGGAACAACGCAGCTACCCGGCCCCCGACGGCGGCACCCGGCTCCACCTCACCGTCGACACCGGGTCCGCCGCCGGACCCGCGCGGTCCTGGCTGACCACAAGCAGGCCGCTCACCGGCGCCGGCGCCCACGTGGACGAGGTCTGAGGAGCAATCAGCCCCGTACGCACGAAAGGACTCGGCCATGGCGACACTCCGCGAGCGACAGGTCTACCGCGAACGGGTCCTGACCGCCCTCTACGAAGCCACCGAAGGCAACCGTCTCCTCGGAGTCCCGGGGCGGAAGCTGCGGAACGACCTGCGCATCCCGGAGGAAGACCTGGCCGCCGCCTGCACCTACCTGGCCGGCGAGGAGTTGATCACCGTCGACTGGGAACCGGGCAACACACCCGCGATGGTCTCCCTCACCCACCGGGGAATCAGGCGCATGGAGGCCGAAGAGGAAGAACGCGGCTGAGCGCCGATCTGGAGTCGGCCGCCAGTCGGCCGCCCTCGGCGCGGCCTTCGTGGGCGGCTCCGTCGGGCTTTCGACGTCAGGACCGCCTCGCCGAAGGATGGCGACAGGACCGGGGAGCCGTGTGCGAGCACCAGGCGGGAGAAGGTTGCCGCACAGTCGGCCGAGACGTGCGGCGGCACCTGACGAGTGCAGCGCCGCCGGCCCGCCCGCCCGGACAGCTTGGGGACCCGGACCGCTCCGAGAGCTTCGGGGAAGAGCTGTTGGGTGTGCTCCTGGACCGAGCACATGTCCGGGCGATCAGGTTCGAGGCGTACGCCTCCGCATGGCGGCGCGCCAGCCCTCCCTGCCGCGGGGCGACCTGCTCCGAATGGCTGCTCCGAGGTGCCCGGCCGGCCTGACCTGCTTAGCGTCGTACTGCCGTGCCGCACGTGCTGCGGCGCACCGAGGCGATTGAGAGGAACTGCCATGGCAGTCGTGATGACCTTTGTGTGGCCCGAGATGACGCCAGAGGTGTACGACGCGACGCGTGCCCGGGTGGGCTGGGAAGACGACTCTCCGGACGGGTTCGTGATGCACATGGGCTGGTTCGCCGACGACGGCTTCCACGTGGCCGACGTCTGGGAGACGGAGGAACACTTCACGCGCTTCATCGCCGACAAGATCGCACCCGTGGTCAAGGGGGAACTGGGCATCACGACCGAGCCCCAGGTGACGTTCGCCCCCCTCTACCGGCGCTTCATCGCCCCGGACGCCAGCGGCGCCGCCTGAACGGACCTCGAACTCGCCCGGGGTTCGAGGGCGTCGAAGGACCCGGTGTGCGAGCGGTCCCTGGCCATCTTCCACTTGCCGGCGACGGGGTCTTGTCCCAGCCGGTCCGCCCCCGTCCGGTCTCGTCGACGCCCAGCACCTCGACGTCGGGCGGCGGAGCCTCGACGACCTCACCGGCAGCGGTGCGGAAGGCGTTCATCTGCTCCCTTCGCCGACCTCTTCGGCGACGTCCTCGATCAGAGTTCGTGGATCATCGATGTCAACTGTGATCTCGATCCCCGAGGTTGAGCTGAAGGTGGCGACGTTTTCGGACAGTTGGATCCGATCGAATGGATTGGATTCCATGAAGAAGATCGCCCAGACGAGCGCACGATCGACAGTCAACCGTGCGATGAACCCCTCCGAGCCGTACGAACCCTCGCCACCCCACAGCAGCCCATTACTCCCCAGGTCTACTGCGGCCAGCCCATCGACCGAAGCCACCCAAGACGGATCGCTCTCCAGCATCTCGTCCAGGTCGAACGGGGCGAGCACCCTCAAACCGCTCGGCACATCGGAGTCGAGGGCGACATCACAGGAGTGCGCGTCGGCGAAGTGCAGTGCGTCTCTGATGGGAAGCTGAAAGGCTTCCCAAAGGCGTTCGATCGCGGTCATTTGCGCTTGCATTTTCCGTTGCGCACGTGCCGTGGCCTCTCCTGTAGTCCTGTCGGGGGGACCGTTGTTGCCCCAACAGCTTGGGGCACATCGCGTCCTCCACGTGCTCCCACGCGGTCAGTTCATGGCGCGCAGCGTGCGTTGGGCGGTGCTGGTGAGGTGGGCCAGGACGTCGGGGGCGGCGTCGAGGGTGTAGTCGGTGTCGAGGGCGGCGAGGGTTTGGGCGATGCGGGGGAGGTGGTCGTCCGAAGCGTCGAGGCGGCAGGTGTGTGCGTCGATGGGGGTCAGGCGGGTGGCCAGGCCGCGGGTGTGGGCGCGGACATGGTCGGCTGGGGCGTGGACGGTGGCGACGGCGCGGTGGCGGGTGGGGGCCGCGGACAGGCGGCTCGCGACGAAGGCGGCGGGGTCGTCGCCGGGTACGGGGCGGGGTGGGACGCGTCGGCCGGTGGGGGTGGGGTCGGTGGTGCGGTCGAGGCGGAAGAGGCGCCAGTCGTCCTTGTCGGTGTCGTGCGCGAGGAGGTACCAGAGGCCGCCGGAGTCGACCAGGTGGCACGGCTCGGCGCGACGCCGGGTGACGGTGCCCTGCCGGCCGGTGTAGTCGAAGGTGATGATCTCGTGGTCGCGGCAGGCGACGGCGAGGGCGGCCAGCAGGGCCGGGTCGACGCGCGGTCCCCGGTCCTCCCAGGTGATGCCGGCGAGGGCGGCCTGCAGGGCGGTGACCTGGCCGCGCAACCGGCCGGGCAGGACCTGTTCGAGCTTGGCCAGGGCCCGTAGGGCGGTCTCCTCGATGCCGGTGAGACCACCGGCGGCGGTGCGCAGGGCGACGGTGATGGCGACGGCCTCCTCGTCGTCGAGGAGGAGCGGCGGCAAGTCGCTGCCGGAGGTGAGGCGGTAGCCGCCGGCGTGGCCTCGGGCGCTGTCGACGGGATAGCCGAGCTCGCGCAGGCGGTCGATGTCGCGGCGGACGGTGCGGACGGTCACGTCGAGACGTTCGGCCAGGTCGGCGCCGGACCATTCGCGCCGGGTCTGGAGCAGGGACAGCAGTCGCAGCATGCGGGCGGTCATGTCGCTCGTCATGTATTCCATGATGCCGCTGTCAAAGGACACCACCTGTCCTGAAAGGCCTCTACGGTGGAGACGTCCACACGGAGCAAATCGGGAGGATTCCCCATGAAAATCGCTGTTCTCGGTACCGGCGGCGGCGCGCGCGCCCACATCGCCAAGCTCGCCGAGCTGGGCCACGAGGTCCACGTCGGCACCCGCGACCCCGAGGCGACCCTGGCCCGGACCGAGCCCGACATGATGGGCACCCCGCCCTTCAAGGAGTTCCTCGCCGAGCACCCCGGCATCGAGCTGCACTCCTTCGGCGACGCCGCGGCCGCCTCCGACGGTCTGGTGATCAACGGCATCGACGGCCACAACGCCGTCGCCGCGCTGTCCGCCATCGCCGACCAGCTCGCCGGCAAGACGCTCGTCGACTACGCCGTCCCGTTCATCTACCAGCACACGCCGGAGCACCCCTGGCCGACGCCGTGGGGGATCATGCCGAAGCTGGACCCGTGCGACAGCGACAGCCTCGGCGAGCAGATCCAGCGCGCCCTGCCCGAGACCAAGGTCGTGAAGTCCTTCGTCACCCAGGAGCAGAGCACGGTCGTCGACCCGACGAGCGTCGGCGGCGGGGACCACACCATGTTCGTCGCCGGCGAGGACGCGGCAGCCAAGCAGCAGGCCACCGACCTGCTGAAGTCCTACGGCTGGACCGACATCCTCGACCTCGGCCCGATCGTCTGCGCCCGGGGCATGGAGATGTACGCGCACATGCACTCCGCCATCGGCTTCGGTCTGGGCCAGCAGTTCGGCGGCCACTTCGGCATCAAGGTCGTCCGCTGACCATGGCCACGAACACCGACAGCCCTCTGCGCGGCACGATCATGTGCCATGCGATGTGGGCCCGCGACGGCCGGCAGCTCGCCGACTTCTACGCCACCGCCCTCGGCACCGAGGTCTCCCAGACCTACCCCGACGAGAACGGCGACGACGCCGCCTGTGCCTTCTACGTCGACGGGGCGATGTACCTCTTCTACACGTCCGTTTCCTTCGCGGCACCCCGGTGGCCGGAGGAGGAGCTGCCCTTCCACATGGACTTCTCCTTCCCCGACGTCATGGCGGCCGAGAGGCGGCTCCTGGAACTGGGCGCCACCAAACCCGGCCACCAGCCCGGCGGAAAGCACTGGACGGTCCTGCTCGACCCCTCCGGCCAGCCCTTCTGCATCCACGGACGCCATTAGGGACGTCGTAGAAGGGCCGGTGGGGCGAGGTGCCGCCTCACATTCTGGTGCCGTGCTCCGTCGAAGGGGTAAGAGCCGACCGCACCTGGCCCCGCCACCACACCTTCTTGGAGCCGACACCCATGCGCATCCGACTCCTCCACGGGCTCGCCCTGCTCGCCACCGGCCTCCTCGCGGGCGCGTTCGGCTACGGCGCGGCCAATCTCGTCCCCACCTTCAACGCGGTACCGCTCGACATGCGGCTGTCGTTCCACGCCGAACTGATGAAGATGAACGGCATCACCGTGCAGGGGGCGATGGCCGTGGCCGCGCTGGGCTCCCTCGCTCTCGCGACCCTGACGCGCGGCCGCGCCCGGCTGATCGCGGGTGCGGCAGGTCTGCTGACCCTCGCGTCCTTCCTGATCACCCGGCTCGGCAATGTGCCGATCAACGGCCGGATCAAGGAATGGGCCCTCACCTCGACCCCGGCCGACCACGCGGAGATCCTGCGGCGCTGGGAACTCTTCAACAACCTGCGCACGCTCACCGCCCTCGCCGCGTTCGTGCTGCTGGTCATACTCGCCCTCAGGCAACCGCAGCCAGGCGTGAGGCGGTTGCCGACGCCGGCCTGACGGTCCTGGAGCGGATGAACGACCCGCGTCGCCATGCGGGTGAACGGGCGCACCGCCGATTCACGTGGGTCGTTCTCAGACCATGAAGAAGATCATTTCTGCCGCTGTGCTGGTCCTCGCCGGTGTTGCCATGGCAGCACCCGCCCACGCCGACGACGACTCCAACGTCGGCAGCGGCGTCAACGCGGCCAACAACTGGAACTTCACCGCCGGTGACGTGTGCATCCAGGAACTGGCCGTGGTGCCCGCACTCAGCGACTGGACGGGGAACCACAAGAACAACTGCTCCAACGGCAACGTCATCGACCCCTCGGGGGCGGGGACTCCGTCCGCGCCCTGAGCGCGGATTCGAATCCCGTCATCCGTTCTTGAACGAAGGCCCTGGTCGGAGACCAGGGCCTTCTGGCTGGAGTCCGTCTCGCGCGGGGGCCCCAGGTCAGGCCGCCCGGCGGTTGCCCTTGTCGTCGCAGGGGAGTTCGGAGGCCGGGTGGTTGGTCGTGAAGTCGCGGGTGGCCCGGCGGTTGCTCACGCAGGCCCGGGCCGCGCTCGGGCCGATCGCGGGCGCCGGATCAAGCCGTGGCAGCGGGCCATACTGCTCGCCTTCGAGGCCGTCGCCGGTACCGCCCTGGGCCTGCCGCTGCCCCGGCACACCCTGGCGGCGTGGGAGCGGGCGCAGTCACCGGGCGGCTCGTTCTACGGGATGCCGCTGGTGACGGGGATGCCGCAGCTCGCCCTGGTCCGGGCGGCCCCGGACCACCGGGTGACGCGACGGTGCCTCGACAGACGTCCCGTGAAGCACGGCGTGGCCGCCCGGCCTCGACCCGGACGTCGGTCTTCGACCGGTTCGAAGTCTTCTACGCCGGCCTAGTCGTCCTCGTCCTCGAAGCTCCACCGGAGGTCTACCCGTGCGGCCGGAGCCACCGCTCGTACGGTGTCGTGAGCGGCCTGCTCGATCCTGTCGGCCCAGGCGCCGAAGCGGGTCACGATGATCGGGTACTCGCTCCACGCGGAGACCTCTTCCGGCGACGCACCCCGTCCCACCACCACGTCCCTCTCGAGATCGTGCTTGATCAGGAACTCGTTCAGTGCCTCGGTGACACGCGCCGTCTCTTCTCCCGGCTGCAAACCGGAGACATCGAGGCTGAGGCCCACAGATATCGACATGCGCCCAAGGTACCGACCACCGCCGGGCCCACACTCCCGGCCCCCAGGGGCAGTTGATGTCTCGCCCTGCAGGGAATCCCCACACGAGCCTCACATTGACTGCGCACAGTCTTTCGAAAGCTTAGTTAGCGTTGCTGGCCGCTCGATTCCCTTTGCGAACGTGACCGAACCGCCGCCCGGCGGGTCGACGGCATGTCAACTCAGGAAGACCGGGAAATGGACTACTGCTCCTCGTGTCGGCGGCATCTCAACGGCGCGTTGGTGTGCCCCGGATGCGGCGCCTACGCCCCGGACATAGCCCCGGCCGTCATCGGCGGGCGCCTCGCGCCGGCCTCGGCCACCATGGCTGCCGTCGCACCCACCGCCGCCACGACGGAGGCCGACGTCGTCGACCTCGCGGATGTGCCGACCGTGCCCGAAGGGCGGGCGGCGCGGCGGCGCCAGCGTGACCGGTGGCGGAAGAACCAGCGCCGGGCCGTCGTCGCGACCGCGTTCGCGCTCGTGGGCGGCGGTCTGACCGTGTCCGCGATGGACCGGCAGTCCGGCGACCAGGCGCAGGCGGCCACGGCGCCGCAGAATCCGGGTCTGGGCGCCGTCGAGGAACAGGCCGAGGACCCCTCCTCGGAGCAGGACACCCGCCCGACGTCCGTACCGCCCGCCACACACCGCTCCTCGCCCCCGCCTCCCCCGCGGTCCCTCCCGGCCGAACGCACGAGCCCGCGCCACGCGGCCGCGTCCCTCCCCACCACACCGGCGCCGCCCGCCCCGCCTCGTACGACGGTGACGACCGCGCCGCAGCCTGCCAGGGCCACCACGGAACCGGCGCGTACGCCGGTCACACCGACCACGCCGAGCACCCCGAGCACCCCGAGCACGCAGCCGTCCGCGCCCCCGGCCACCGGAACGGGACCGTCCGACACCAGCCCCCCGCCGGCCACGACCTCCCCCACCGAGGTCTGCCTGCTCGTGGTCTGCGTCGGCCTCGGCTGACCGAGCGCGCGGCGGCTCGGGCTGTCTGGGCGGGGGGATTCATGCACCGCCGGCCGGCCGGGGCACGCACACGCGCCTGTCCGGCTGACCCGTACGGCATCCCCGTACGGCATCGGTGTGGTCGCCCTTCGAACGGCGGTCACACCGAAGGCCCGCTTACGGAGCCAGGCGGGCGAACGCCACCTCGAAGTGATCCACCGAGACCACCTGCTGGCCCTCCCGCTGGGACGACTCGTCCCTGACCCGGCCCGCCTCCTCCTCGCTCGCCACCATCGCCGCCTCGTCCTCCCACAGGGTGAGCGACCGCGCCTGCCCCGTCGCCCGGTCCACCAGGTAGTACGCGCCCCGGAAGCCCGGCAGGTTCTCGACCAGCTTGACGATCGCCTCCGACTTGGCGGTCAGGTCACCCTCCGGCGGAACCGGTGACCCCTGGTAGGTGCTCAGCCTCGCGAACATCGACGGACGTCCCTTCCTCGGCACTTCCGCGGCCTTCCCCGGCGGACAGGCGGCTCACGACCAGCGTGCGACGGCGGGCCGCGCCCCGCATGCCGGAGCGACAATGGGGGTGAGGGGGAGTGAGGGGGGCGGCGGAAGCCGGGAGGAGGCCGCGCCTTGGCGCCTTACATCGCCGTGACCGCCCTGAGCCACGCCGGGCTGCTCCGCGACCACAACGAGGACAGCCTCGTCGTCGGGCCGTGGACCCTGTGCGGGACCGTGACCGACAGCCCGCAGACCCTGCTCTTCCCGCTGGACCGGCCCCTGCTCGTCGCCGTCGCCGACGGGCTCGGCGGGCAGCCGGCCGGTGAGGTGGCCAGTTCCCTGGTCGTCCGGCGGCTCGCCGACCTCGGCCCCGCCCTCGACGGTACGGAGACGGTCGGCGAGGCGCTGGAGCTGTGCAACCAGGCCGTGTACGCCGCCGCCGACGGCCGTCCCGAGCTCGCCACCATGGGGACGACGGTCGCGGGCACCCTCGTCCTGGCCGAGTCGCTGCTGTCGTTCAACGTCGGCGACAGCAAGGTCTTCCGCGCCGCCGGCGACGGGCTCCGCCAGGTCAGCGTGGACGACAGCCCGCCGCCCGCGCCCGGCCACCGCACCACCTCCGCCGTCACCCAGACCCTCGGCGGCAGCCACGCGTACGACGCCGTCACCCCGCACGTCGCCGCCTTCCCGCTCTCCCTCGGCGACCGCTACCTCGTGTGCAGCGACGGGCTGACCGATCCCGTACCGGAGGACGCGATCGAGGAGCTGCTGCGGGTCCACGACGACGGCAAGGCGGCGTTCGAGCTGTGGAAGGCCGCCATCGAGGCCGGCGGGCCGGACAACATCACCCTCGCCCTCGTCCGCGTCGGGGAGTGAGGGGGCCCGCAGGACGGCTTCCGCTCAGGACGGCTCCCGCTCAGGACGCTTCTCCTCCTCCGCCAGGAATTCCGTCACCGCCAGTGCGAGCAGCAACAGCAGCGCCATGACCAGGACCACCCAGCCCGTCGGATGGTCCCAGAGGACGTACGCCACGACCGCCGCCGCCACCAGGATCCAGGTGATCCACCCCCGGTGCCGCTGGACGAACGGGCCGACCGGGCCCGTGCGCATGCCCACCCGGTCGGCCGTCGCGCGGGTCGCCGCGATGCCCGAGTGCCACAGCTCGCGCACCACCGTGGCCGACCGGCCCGGCCCGGTCAGCCAGGCCGCCAGCGCGAGCACCACCCCGAGGACCACGACCATCCTGATCGTCGTCCGCAGGAGCCGGACCATGGCGTCGTAGAGGGAGCCGGCGGCGGCCTGCGAGACGGTGTCGGGCAGGGCGTTGAGATAGACCGTACGGAACACGGTCAGGCCGATCCCGAGGATCACCGCCGCCACCGCGAAGCCGAGCGCAGCCGCGATCAGGGACCGGCGGCGATGCGCGGAGAGCAGGACCCCGGCGGCGGCGAGCAGGACGGCGAGCACCGGCAGCCAGAAGCCCATGATCTGGAGCAGCCGGAAGCCGGTCTTCACCTTCCCGATGTCGTCGGCCTTGAGGACCGTGAAGTCGGTGTGCACCTCGGGGATCTTCTCGGCGACCGTGAGACCGGACTCGACCAGGCGTTGCTTGACCCGCTCGATGACCGGGGCGAGGTCGAGCGTCACCGTGTCGTTCTTGATCTCCACGGCGCCTTCGCCGCTGCCGGTCAGGGCGCGGACGACCGAGGTGTGGATGGCGCGGTTGGCGTCGGTCCAGACCGTCTCGAAGGCGTCCGAGGCGACGATCTCCTCCGCCTTGTCGTGGACGAAGCTCTGGACCGCGCTCTCCAGGGAGCTGCCGAGCCGGCCCAGGGCCTTGGCCAGCAACGGGCGTTGGTCGGGGGCGACGCCCTCCAGGAGGTCGGTCAGGTCGATGTGTTCCATGACCGCGCCGGTGACCCGGTTGGCGACGGCGGCCTGGATGTCCGGGTCGGAGGCGAGCGGGGCGACCGTGGCGACGTACCGGTCGGTGTCGCCGATCTCGTCGGCCGTCCAGGCGGCGATGACGCCCAGCGGGGCGAGGACGCAGCCGAGGACGATCAGCAGCGCGGCGAGGAAGGACCGCAGCCGGTGGCGCGGCGGCTTCGCCTTCGCCTCCGCTTCCAGTGCGGCGATCCGGGTCCGCAGCGCCTCCAGCTCTGCCGAGGAATCGGCGCCTGAGGAGTCCGAGGGATCCGAGGGATCCGAGGGTCCTGGCGCGCTCATACGTTCTCCCTCATCAGTCCCTCTCCGGTCACACTCCGGTGCAAATAAGGGCAATCCTCCGGCCGGACCGCGGGTTTGTCGCTCCGGGCTGCGCCACCCGCAGGGCCGGTCGCCGGCTGTCACCCGCCTGCCGCAGCACCACGCCGCACGCCCGCCGCCCCTGTCGTACGATCAACGGCCGCGCGATCATGAGGGCATGAAGCCCCGCTGCGCCGTACTCGACGACTATCAGGGCGTCGCCCTCGCCTCCGCCGACTGGAGCCCGCTCGCCGACCGCGTCGACGTACGCGTCCTGCGCGAGCACCTGACCGACCGGGACGCGCTCGTCGCCGCCGTCGAGGACTGCGAGATCCTCGTCGTCATGCGGGAGCGGACCCCGCTCGACGCCGAGCTGCTGCGGCGGCTGCCCCGGCTGCGGCTCGTGGTCACCTCCGGGATGCGCAACGCCTCCATCGACGTGGCGGGCGCGACCGCGCTCGGCATCACCGTCTGCGGTACGGCCAGCGCCTCCGAGCCGCCCGCCGAGCTGACCTGGGCGCTGCTCCTGGGCCTCGCCCGGCACGTACCGGCCGAGGCGCGGGCGGTGCGCGAGGGCGGGCCCTGGCAGTCGACGGTCGGCACGGACCTGGCCGGGCGGACGCTCGGGCTCGTCGGCCTCGGCAAGATCGGCGGCCGGGTCGCCCGGGTCGGGCTCGCCTTCGGCATGGACGTCGTCGCCTGGAGCCCTAACCTGACGGACGAGCGGGCGGCGGAGCACGGCGTCGCGCGGGCGGCGGACCTGCAGGAGCTCATGGAACGCGCGGACTTCGTCTCCCTGCACATGGTGCTCTCGGAGCGGACCCGCCACCTGATCGGGGAGGCCGAGCTGCGGACGATGCGCCCGTCGGCGTACCTCGTCAACACCTCACGGGCGGGCCTGGTGGACGGCGCGGCGCTGCTGCGGGCGCTGCGGGAGGGCTGGATCGCGGGGGCGGGCCTCGACGTCTTCACCACCGAACCGCTGCCGGCCGACGACCCCCAGCGCACCCTGCCGAACGTCCTGGCGCTGCCGCACCTGGGGTACGTGACGCGGGGCAACTACGGCCGCTACTTCGGGCAGGCGGTGGAGAACATCGAGGCGTTCCTGGCGGGGGCGCCGGTGCGGACGCTGGGGTAGAAGCCGGTGTGGTTGTCCGCGGACAAGGGGTACCGCACGGCGCGTGACCGGCACGCGGCGCAGGCAGGACTGGCGCTGGGTCAGCGGGCGCGCGCAGCACATCTACGGCGGTACGGCGGGCCTCTTCAGGATCGACGAAGGCACCGGCGACATCGCCGAGTGGAAGCGGTCCAAGAAGCGCTGGGACGTCGTCGGCAGCCCGGGGTACCAGTTCGCGGTCGGGGAGCGGGTGTACGGGGTGTCCCCGAACTAAGGGAGAAGTCAGGGGGCGTAACGAACCTTGGGCTCGTGACCTCGGGGGTGGCCGTGTGGGACCGTGGAGGTATGCCCGTACCCGTGATCCTCGACTGCGATCCCGGTCACGACGACGCGTTCAACATCCTGCTGGCCGCCGCCCATCCGGCCGTCGAGCTGCTTGCCGTCACCACCGTGGCGGGCAATCAGACGGTCGAGAAGACCACCCTCAACGCGCGCCGCGTCTGCGCCGTCGCCGGGATCCGCGACGTGCCGATCGCGGCCGGCCGGGACCGGCCGCTGCGCGGCGGCCCGGACCGCGAGCAGCGCGTCGCCGAGGACATCCCCGGCGGGTCGGGGCTCGACGGCCCCGGCTTCGGCGAGGGCGAACCGGACGTCCCGCAGGACCCGCGCGACGCCCGCACCCTGATCCGGGACACCCTCCTCGCGCACGCCGCGCCCGTGACGCTCGTCCCGACCGGGCCCCTGACCAACATCGCCACCTTCCTGCTCGCCCACCCGGAGCTGACCCCCCGGATCGAGCGGATCGTGCTCATGGGCGGCTCGACCGGGCCCGGGAACACCACCCCGGCCGCCGAGTTCAACATCCTCTGCGACCCGGAGGCGGCGGACATCGTCTTCTCCAGCGGGCTGCCGATCACGATGTTCGGGCTGAACGCCACCCACCAGGCCCGGGCGACCCCCGAGGTCGTCTCCCGGATCGCGGCGTTCGGCACCCCGCTCTCCCGGCTCTGCGTCGAGCTGCTCACCTACTTCGCCTCGACCTACCGCGAGGTGTACGGCTTCGACGCGCCGCCGCTGCACGATCCGCTGACCGTGGCGCATCTGATCGACCCGTCGCTGATCAGCCTGGTCAGGGCTGCGGTCACGATCGAGCTGACCGGTACGTACACCCGGGGCGCGACGGTCGTGGACCTGCTCGGGGTGACGGGCCGGCCGCCGAACGTGGACGTGGGGATGGAGGTCGACGTCCAGGGCTTCTGGGAACTGATCATCGAGGCGGTACGGGTGCTGGGCGAGCGCGCCTGACACGCGCTGGGCGAGCGCGCCTGACACGCCCGCCGAGCGCCTCAGCCCGCCAGTACGTCGTGCAGGGCCTTCGCGAACTCCGTCGGAGCGCCCTGCTGGCCGTACTCGCCGCCCAGGAAGCCGCCGTGGTGGCTGGGGAACACCACCGGCTCGCTGCCCAGGCCGACGGCGACCTCCACCCCCGCGCGGTGGGCCAGCTCGCCCTCGGACTCCTCGCCCACCGCGACGACGATGCGGGTCGACGCGGCGCGGAGCGCGGCGAAGTCGGGCCGGTAGCCGGTGCACGCGCGGATGTTCTGCCCGAGCAGCGCGTCGTCGCGCGAGCCGTCGTCCTCGGTCGGCAGGCCGAAGGTGGCGGGCGAGGGGGCGGGCTCGTCGGCCCAGTCCGCCGGGACGGGGCCCTTCCGGCTCGTCAGCGCGATGAACTTCGCCATCGCGGGCCCCATCCCGTCGCGCAGGTAGGTCGCGTGGATGTCCGCGCAGAGCGCGAGCGCCTCCTCGCGGTCCGGGAGGACCTGCGCCGTCGGCGGCTCGTGCGCGACGAGGGTCCGTACCAGGTCGCCGTTGCGTGCCACGAGGGCGAGCGCGTTGACGGCTCCGCCGCTGCTCGCGAAGACGTCGACCGGTCCGGTTCCGAGCGCCTCGATGATCCGCCGCAGGTCGTCGGCGTGCTCCTCGGGCGTCGCCTCGGCGGCGCCGTCGGTGCGGACGCTGCGGGCCACGCCCCGGGGGTCGTAGGTGACGACGGTCCGGTCGGTGAAGTGGGAGGCCAGCGTCACGAATCCGCTCGCGTCCATGGGGGAACCGATCAGGAAGAGGGGGGTGGGGCGCTCGCCGGAGCCGCCGGCCGCCGCCCGGATGTCGTAGCGCAGGGTGGCGCCGGTCGCTTCCAGCGTGCGGGTGTCGGTGTCGATCTCGGTCATGGTTCGTTCTCCTCAGGTCTCGCACGGTTCGTATGGATAGACACCCGCCGCCCTTGAAACTCATCGCGAGACGCAGCGTCTTGCGGAATCGCGCGAGGTGTCCTACAGTCATCGAACGAGACGATACGTCTCGTTTCATCGATTCACACCGCCTGTGTCGCCCACGACAGGAGATCGCCCTTGTTCCGTGTCCATCTCACCGACGTCACCAAGCGCTACGACGACCGGCTCGTCCTCGACCGGGTCTCCCTCACCGTCCGGCCCGGCGAGCGCGTCGGCGTCGTCGGCGACAACGGCTCCGGCAAGTCCACCCTCCTCCGTCTCCTCGCCGGTCCGGAGCGGCCGGACAACGGCACCGTCACCGTCGACTCCCCCGGCGGTCTCGGCCACCTCGCCCAGACCCTGGACCTCCCCGGCACGGCGAGCGTCGGCGACGCCGTCGACCTCGCGCTCGCCGACGTACGGGAGCTGGAGCGGGCCATCCGGACGGCCGAGGCGGAGCTCCGGGAGACCGGGGACCTCGACGGGTACGCCGCGCTCCTCGCCGCGTACGAGGCGCGCGGCGGGCGGGACGCCGACCGGCGGGTCGAGACCACCCTGCGGCAGCTCGGCGAGCGCGAACCGCTCGACCGCGACCGCCCGCTCGGCACGTTGTCCGGCGGGCAGCGGTCGCGCCTGGCGCTCGCCGCGACCCTCGCCGCCGACCCCGAACTCCTCCTCCTCGACGAGCCGACCAACGACCTCGACGACGAGGCGGCCGGCTGGCTGGAGGAGCGGCTGCGCGCCCACCGGGGGACGGTCGTCGCCGTCACCCACGACCGGACCTTCCTCGACCGGGTCACCACCACCGTCCTGGAGGTGAACGGCGAGCTGCACACCGTCCACAGATACGGCAACGGCTACGCCGGCTACCTCACCGGCCGCGCCGCCGAACGGGCCCGCTGGGAGCGGGAGTACGAGGAGTGGCGTACCGAGACCGCCCGGTACACCGCCCTCGCCGACACCCACATCGACCGCTTCTCGGCCATCCCGCGCAAGGCCCCGGCGTCGTTCAGCGGGGCGGGCGCCTTCCGGGCCCGGTCCCGGGCGCACGGCGCGATGAGCAGGATCCGGGCAGCCCGCGAACAGCTCCACCGGCTCACCGAGCGCCCGGTGCCCGCGCCCCCGGAACCGCTGCGGTTCACGGCGGCCGTCGAGGGCCGGGCGGCGGGCGCGGTCACCCTGACCGACGTACGGGTGGCGGGCCGGCTGCACCTGGACGCCCTGCACCTGCCCGCCGGCGAGCGGCTCCTCGTCACCGGCCCCAACGGCGCCGGAAAGACCACGCTCCTGAAGGTCCTCGCGGGCGAACTCGCCCCGGACGGCGGGACGGTGACGGCCCCGTCCCGGGTCGGCGTGCTCCGCCAGGACACCGCCCTGCCCGACGACCCCCGCACGGTGGCGGAGGCATTCGGAGCGGACCGGGCGGACGAGCTGCTACGGCTCGGGCTCTTCGCGGCGGCCGATCTGGCCATCCCCGTACGGGAGTTGTCCACCGGCCAGCGCCGCAAGCTGGAACTGGCCCGCCTGGTCACCCGCCCCGCCGACCTGCTCCTCCTCGACGAACCGACCAACCACCTCGCCCCCGGCCTGGTGGAGGAACTGGAGGCCGCCCTCGCCCACTACCCCGGCACGCTGGTGATCGTCACCCACGACCGCCGCATCCGCGCCGGCTTCCGGGGCCGCCACCTCGAACTGGCCCCGGCCCCGGCGCACGTCCCGCACGCGAGCTAGTCGTCGCCCTCCAGGTCGCCCTCCGTCTCCAGGAACACCTGGCGCAGGGCGGCCAGGGTCGCCGGGTCCGGCTTCTCCCACATGCCGCGCGACTCGGCCTCCAGCAGGCGCTCCGCGATGCCGTGCAGGGCCCAGGGGTTGGCCTCCTTCAGGAAGGCCTGGTTCTCCGGGTCGAGGACGTACGTCTCGGTGAGCTTGTCGTACATCCAGTCGGCGACCACGCCGGTCGTCGCGTCGTAGCCGAAGAGGTAGTCGACCGTCGCCGCGAGCTCGAACGCGCCCTTGTAGCCGTGGCGGCGCATCGCCTCGATCCACTTCGGGTTGACCACGCGAGCCCGGAAGACCCGCGAGGTCTCCTCGACCAGCGTCCGGGTGCGGACCGTCTCCGGGCGGGTGGAGTCGCCGATGTACGCCTCGGGGGCCGCGCCCGTGAGCGCGCGGACGGTCGCCACCATGCCGCCGTGGTACTGGAAGTAGTCGTCGGAGTCGGCGATGTCGTGCTCGCGGGTGTCCGTGTTCTTCGCGGCCACCGCGATCCGCTTGTACGCCGTCTCCATCTCGGTGCGCGCCGGACGGCCTTCGAGCCCCCGGCCGTACGCGTACCCGCCCCACACCGTGTACACCTCGGCGAGGTCCGCGTCCGTCCGCCAGTCACGGGAGTCGATCAGCTGGAGGATGCCCGCGCCGTACGTGCCCGGCCGCGAGCCGAAGATCCGGGTGGTCGCCCGCCGCTCGTCGCCGTGCTCGGCCAGGTCGGCCTGCGCGTGCGCCCGTACGTAGTTGTCCCCGGCCGGCTCGTCGAGCCCGGCGGCCAGCCGTACGGCGTCGTCCAGGAGGCCGATGACGTGCGGGAACGCGTCCCGGAAGAAGCCCGAGATGCGCAGCGTGACGTCGATGCGCGGGCGGCCCAGCTCGGCGAGCGGGATCGCCTCCAGGCCGTTCACCCGGCGCGAGGCGTCGTCCCAGGTGGGGCGGATGCCCAGCAGCGCCATGGCTTCGGCCACGTCGTCGCCGGCCGTGCGCATCGCGCTCGTACCCCAGAGGGACAGGCCCACGGACGTCGGCCACTCGCCGTTGTCGGAGCGGTAGCGCTCCAGGAGCGAGTCGGCGAGCGCCTGGCCGGTCTCCCACGCGAGGCGGGAGGGGACGGCCTTGGGGTCGACGGAGTAGAAGTTCCGGCCGGTCGGCAGCACGTTGACCAGGCCCCGGAGGGGCGAGCCGGACGGGCCCGCCGGGACGAAGCCGCCGTTCAACGCGTGGACGGCGTGGGTGAGTTCGTCGGTGGTCGCCGCCAGCCGGGGCACCACCTGCTCGCACGCGAACCGGAGGACGGCGGCGACATCGGGGCCGTACGCCTTCGCGACGGTCGCGACCGCGTCCACGGACCAGTCCGCCGCCTCCATCGCCTCGACCAGCTCGCGCGCCGTGGCCTCCGCCTCGTCGGCGGTGGTCCGGGTCGCGGCGGACTCGTCCAGGCCGAGGGCCTCGCGCAGACCCGGCAGGGCCTGCGTGCCGCCCCAGATCTGGCGGGCGCGCAGGATCGACAGGACGAGATTGACCCGCGCCTCGCCCACCGGCGCCCCGCCGAGCACGTGCAGACCGTCCCTGATCTGCGCGTCCTTGACCTCGCACAGCCAGCCGTCGACGTGCAGCAGGAAGTCGTCGAAGCCGTCGTCCGCCGGGCGGTCCGCCATGCCCAGGTCGTGGTCGAGCTTCGCCGCCTGGATCAGCGTCCAGATCTGCGCGCGGATCGCGGGCAGCTTGGACGGGTCCATGGAGGAGATCTGCGCGTACTCGTCGAGCAGCTGCTCCAGGCGCGCGATGTCGCCGTAGGAGTCGGCGCGGGCCATCGGCGGCACCAGGTGGTCGACCAGGGTCGCGTGCACGCGCCGCTTGGCCTGGGTGCCCTCGCCCGGGTCGTTGACCAGGAACGGGTAGATCAGGGGGATGTCGCCGAGCGCCGCGTCCGGGCCGCACGCGGCCGACAGGCCCGCGTTCTTGCCCGGCAGCCACTCCAGGTTGCCGTGCTTGCCGAGGTGGACCATCGCGTCCGCCCCGAAACCGCCGTCCTCGGCGCGCGCCGCGATCCAGCGGTAGGCAGCCAAGTAGTGGTGGGACGGCGGGAGATCGGGGTCGTGGTAGATCGCGATCGGGTTCTCGCCGAAGCCGCGCGGCGGCTGGATGAGGATCAGCAGGTTCCCGCGCCGCAGGGCGGCGAGGACGATGTCACCCTCGGGGTTACGGGACCGGTCGAGGAACATCTCGCCGGGCGGCGGCCCCCAGTGCCGCTCGACGCCCTCGCGCAGCTCCTCCGGGAGGGTCGCGTACCAGCGCTTGTAGTCGGCGGCCGGGATGCGGACCGGGTTGCGGGCGAGCTGCTCCTCGGTCAGCCAGTCCTGGTCGTGGCCGCCGGCCTCGATCAGGGCGTAGATCAGCTCGTCGCCGTCACCGGAGACCAGGCCGGGGATCTCCTCCACGGGACCGAAGTCGTACCCCTCCTCGCGCAGCCGCCTGAGCAGGGCCACGGCGGAGGCGGGGGTGTCCAGGCCGACCGCGTTGCCGATCCGGGAGTGCTTGGTCGGGTACGCGGAGAGGACGAGCGCGAGCTTCTTCTCGGCGTTCGGGATGTGCCGCAGCCGGGCGTGGCGCACGGCGATCCCGGCGACACGGGCGGCTCGCTCGGTGTCGGCGACGTACGCCGGGAGGCCGTCCTCGTCGATCTCCTTGAAGGAGAACGGGACGGTGATCAGCCGGCCGTCGAACTCGGGCACGGCGACCTGGCTGGCGGCGTCCAGCGGGGAGAGCCCTTCGTCGTTCTCCTCCCAGGCCGCGCGCGATCCGGTGAGGCAGAGCGCCTGCAGGATCGGTACGTCGAGGGCGGCGAGCGCCCCCGCGTCCCAGGCCTCCTCGTCGCCGCCGGCCTGCGCCTCTGCCGGCTTGGTGCCACCGGCGGCGAGCACGGTGGTGACGATCGAGTCCGCGCGCCGGAGCGTTTCGAGCAGCTCGGGCTCGGGGGCGCGCAGGGAGGCGACGTACAGCGGCAGGGCCTGGGCACCCGCGTCCTCGATCGCCTCGCAGAGGGAGTCGACGAAGGCGGTGTTCCCGCTCATGTGGTGGGCGCGGTAGTAGAGCACGGCGACGGTCGGGCCGGTCTCCGTACGCGGGGCGCGCTCCAGGGGACCCCAGGTGGGCGCGGCGGCCGGGGCCTCGAAGCCGTGGCCGGTGAGCAGCACGGTGTCGGAGAGGAACCGGGCGAGCTGCTCCAGGTTGGCCGGGCCGCCGTGCGCGAGGTACGCGTGGGCCTCGGTGGCGACGCCGACGGGGACGGTGGACGCCTCCATGAGCTGGGCGTCCGGGGCCTGTTCGCCGCTGAGCACGACGAGCGGCTTTCCGGCGGTGCGCAGCGCGTCGAGCCCGTCCTCCCAGGCCCGCAGCCCGCCGAGGAGCCGTACGAGAACGAGGTCGGCGCCGTCGAGGAGCCCGCCGAGGTCGTCCAGGGCGAGCCGGGACGGGTTGGCGAACCGGTACTCGACCGGACCGCCGGCCGCACGGGCGCTGAGCAGGTCGGTGTCGGAGTGCGACAGCAACAGAATTCGCATGCGTGCGCAGGCCTTCCTCGGGGTTGTCCGCGCCCCGGGTGGTCGTGTGGACGGCAGGAGTTCCTGACTCACCCGACCCCTCACGGGGCCTGGCTCACAGTGGCGGGACCGCGCCGGATTCTCACCGGGCTTCCTCCCCGGGGTCCTGGGACCCCATGCCGGATTGCATAGTAGATCGTGCGCCTTCCGGGCCGGGTGGGGACCGCTGACGGCGTGGGTATGCTCGCGGCCATGCCGCCCACCCCACCCACAACGCCCAACCCGGGCGAACCGCCCGTACGGGACCGTGGTGACGCCTGCCCCGGGGCGCTTCGGCTGCATGCCGCCGATGACGGACGGCTGGCCCGACTGCGGCTGCCCGCAGGGTTGTTGACGGTACGTCAGGTCATGGTTCTGGCGGCGGCCGCCGAGGATCTCGGCGACGGGTCGGTCAGTGTCACCTCGCGGGGGAACGTGGAGCTGCGCGGGCTCGGTGAGGGGTGCGGGGCGGAGCTCGCGGAGGTGCTCGCGGACGCCGGACTGCTGCCCTCCGCGACCCACGAGCGGGTCCGGAACATCGTGGCCTCGCCGACGGCCGGGCTCGACGGACTCGGCCGTGCTGACGTGCAGTTGTGGGCCCGCGAGCTGGACTCGCTGCTGTGCGGGCGGGCGTGGACGGCGGCGCTTTCCGGGCGGTTCCTCTTCGTCCTCGACGACGGGCGCGGGGACGTGGCAGGGCTCGGCGGAGATGTGACGTTGATCGCAGGAGGGCCCGGGCCGCGTTCGGTACGGCTCCGGGTGGGCGGCCAGGACTTCCTGGTCGCCGACGCCGACGCCCCCGGCGCCGCGCTCGCCGCCGCCGGGGCCTTCCTGGACACCGCCCGTACCGCCGGGAACGGCGCCTGGCGGGTGCGGGAACTGCCCGAGGACCGCGTGCCGGACCTGGCCGGCGCCCTCGGCGGAGCCGGGATCGCGGCGGAGCCCGTACCGGCGCGGGAGATGTCCCAGGGCGCCCCGCCCCTGCCCGGGCCGCTCGGTGGGACCGCCCTGCACGTCCTCGCGCCGCTCGGGCGGTTCACGGCGGCCCAGCTTCGGGCCCTCGCGGAGAGCGGCGGCGACGTACGGCTCACCCCCTGGCGGGGTGCCGTCGTCACCGGCTTCCCCGACCGGGCCGCCGCCGCGCACCGCCTGCGCGCCCTCGACACGTACGGCCTGATCACCGACCCCCGCTCCCCCTGGGTCGGCGTCGGCGCCTGCACCGGGCGCCCCGGCTGCGCGAAGTCCCTCGCCGACGTCCGCGCCGATGCCGACCCGGGCCGCGGCGGCCTCCCCGTCCACTTCTCCGGGTGCGAGCGCCGGTGCGGCCACCCGCAGGCCCCCGCGTGGGTCGACGTCGTCGCCACCGGCGAGGGCACCTACCTCGTGGACGGCCGCCCCACCCCCCGTACAGACCTTCCCGACGCCGTCGCGGCGGCCCGCACCCCCTCAGCAACCACGAGATGAGCGAGAGCAACAGGATGTTCGACTACGAGAAGGACGGCGCGGCGATCTACCGCGAGTCCTTTGCCACGATCCGCGCCGAGGCCGATCTCGCGGGGCTGCCCGCGGACCTCGCCACGGTCGCGGTCCGCATGATCCACGCCTGCGGCATGACCGACCTCGTCCGCGACCTCGCCTACTCCCCGGACGTCGTCTCCCGCGCCCGCGCCGCCCTGCGCGCCGGCGCGCCGATCCTGTGCGACGCGCAGATGGTCGCCAGCGGTGTCACACGTAAGCGGCTGCCCGCCGACAACGACGTGGTCTGCACGCTCTCCGACCCGTCCGTGCCGGCGCTCGCCGCCGAGCTCGGCACCACCCGCAGCGCCGCCGCCCTCGAACTCTGGCGCGACCGCCTCGAAGGCTCCGTCGTCGCCATCGGCAACGCGCCGACCGCGCTCTTCCACCTCCTGGAGATGATCGCCAAGGGCGCGCCCCGCCCGGCGGCCGTCCTCGGCATCCCGGTCGGCTTCGTCGGCGCCGCCGAGTCCAAGGACGCCCTGGCGGCCCAGGAACTCGGCCTCGACTACCTCGTCGTACGCGGCCGGCGCGGCGGCAGCGCGATGACCGCCGCCGCCGTCAACGCCCTCGCCCACGAAGCGGAGATCCAGGCATGAGCGGGACCACGACCGGAAAGCTGTACGGGGTCGGCCTCGGGCCCGGCGACCCGGAGCTGATGACGCTCGCCGCGGTGAAGGCGATCGAGGCCGCCGACGTCGTCGCGTACCACTCCGCCCGGCACGGCCGTTCCATCGCGCGCGCCATAGCCGCCGCGCACCTGCGCGAGGACCACATCGAGGAGCGGCTGATGTACCCGCTCACGGTGGAGACCACGGACCACCCGGGCGGCTACCGGGGCGCGCTCGACGACTTCTACGAGGAGGCCGCCGCCCGCCTCGCCGCGCACCTGGACGCCGGCCGCACGGTGGCCGTGCTCGCCGAGGGCGACCCGCTCTTCTACGGCTCGTACCAGCACATGCACAAGCGGCTCGCGCACCGCTACGACACCACCGTCATCCCCGGCGTCACCTCGGTCAGCGCCGCCGCCGCCCGGCTCGGGGAGCCGCTGTGCGAGGCGGAGGAGGTCCTGACGATCGTCCCCGGCACCCTGCCCGAGGACGAGCTGACGGCCCGTCTCGCGGGCACGGACTCGGCGGTGGTGATGAAGCTGGGCCGGACGTTCCCGACCGTGCGGCGCGCGCTCGAACGGGCGGGCCGGCTCGAGGACGCGCGGTATGTGGAGCGGGCGTTCATGGCGGGGGAGCGGACCGGGACCCTGGCGGACGTCGACCCGGAGACGGTCCCGTACTTCTCCGTCGCCGTGCTGCCCTCCCGTATCGACTCCGTGGCGCCGGAGTCCCGCGAGCGGGGCGAGGTCGTCGTCGTCGGCACCGGCCCGGCGGGCGCGCCCTGGCTGACGCCCGAGTCGCGCGGCGCGCTGGTCAACGCCGACGACCTGGTCGGCTACACCACGTACCTCGACCGGGTCCCGGCGCTCCGCCCCGACCAGCGGCGGCACGGCTCGGACAACAAGGTCGAGTCCGAGCGCGCCGAGTTCGCGCTCGACCTGGCACGGCGCGGGCGGCGGGTCGCGGTCGTCTCGGGCGGCGACCCGGGCGTCTTCGCGATGGCGACGGCGGTCCTGGAGGTGGCGTCGGAGGAGCGGTACGCGGACGTTCCCGTACGGGTCCTCCCGGGGGTGACGGCCGCGAACGCGGCGGCGGCCGCGGCGGGCGCCCCGCTCGGCCACGACTACGCCACGATCTCCCTCTCCGACCGCCTCAAGCCCTGGGAGGTCATCGCGGAACGGCTGCGCGCGGCGGCGGAGGCGGACCTGGTCCTGGCCCTCTACAACCCGGGCTCCACGTCCCGTACGCACCAGGTGGCGGCGGCCCGCGAGCTGCTGCTCGACGTCCGCTCGCCCGAGACGCCGGTGGTCGTGGCGCGGGACGTCGGCGGCCCGGAGCAGTCGGTGCGCGTGGTGACCCTGAAGACCCTGGAGCCGAGCGAGGTCGACATGCGCACGCTGCTGCTGATCGGGTCCTCCCAGACCCGGGCGGTCGAGCGCGGCGACGGCCGCACGATCACGTGGACGCCGCGGCGGTACCCGGAGGCGTAGCCCCTAGGTCACCGCCCAGGTCACCGTTTCTCTTCCACCAGCTGCTTGAAGTGCTCCAGGTCGGTCCGTACGAGCCGCTCCATCGCCTGCACCTGGGCGAAGCCCTTCGGCCCGCCGAAGGTGTCCTTGACGGTGCCCGGGTCGTACTCGACCCGCGCCTGGACCCGGGTGTGCTCCTGGTCGATGGGCAGCAGAGAGAAGGATCCCGACATATCAGGACCGCTCGTGGTCTTCCACCGCATCAGGTGTTCCTGGTCGCGGTCGGTGATCTCGGCCTGGATCTCCTTCGTCCGGCCGCCCATGTCCGTGCTCAGGCGCGCCCGGGTCTCGCCCTCCGGGCGGGCCTCGCGGACTCCTTCGAGGAACCGCGGATACGCCTCCACGCGGTGGAGGCCGTCCCATGCTGTCTGGATCGGCGCGTCGACATCGATCTGTTCTACGAGCCTGCTCATCACGCACCTCGCTGTCCGTGTGCTCGCGCTCGACTCGTGCTTCAGCCCGCCGGGGGCCTCACGCAGCCTGGGCTGGATGGGGCCCTCACCCACCATCGTAGGTTCCGCGCCACCACTTCTCCTGCTGCCGAAGGACGGCGAAGGGTCGTCCTCCCGCGGCCGACGCGCCACCGGGTCAGCGACGGAGGGCGGTCTTCCCGTCTCCGCAGAACGTGACCTCGGTCCGGCCGACGGCGTTCTCGCCGCGCGTCTCGAAGCTGAACGTGTCGCCGTCGTAGTGGGTCAGCGGGTACGTCCGGGGCCCGGGACCGATCCGGGGGCCGAGGCCGCCGTCGACTTCGGCGACCGTCGCCCGGCCGTAGTAGTCGCTGCGGTACGTGCCGGTGTAGGCGTCGGCGTCCTACGCGGGTGCCGCGTCGGCCGGCCGGCGCGAGTAGTCCGTCTCCGACCGGTCCGCGTCCACCTGCTGCTGGTAGAGGCCGTCGACCAACGGGATCCAGTCGCGGCTGGATCCCGTTCTGGGCGATGTCGAAGAAGTCGAGGGCGACGGGGTCAGCCACGCCCGCCGGGGCGCCGTTGGTGAGGACGACGATGCCGAGCCTTGAGCCGGAAGCCGGGGAGGTTCGGGGCGATGGGCTTCCCCCAGCCCTCGACGCCGACGGCCTGGGCGACGACCGTCGACGCGTCCGGCTTCGAGAGGGACGCCGGCTGGAAGACGGTGTCGCCGTCGACCTTCGCCTCCTCGCCGGCCTTCCGCACGCCGAACCCTGGAGGTGGACCACCACGTCGTCGTGGACGACGGCGACCGCGACGCCCGGAACTCCGGTACGTTCCATGGCCTGGAGCGGTCGCGCCCAACAGGGCCGTCAGCCCGGCCCTAGCCGGCCATCGGACGGTACCCACGCTTCCATTCAACGCCCGGGAGCGTCCTTATGTCGTGCGCAACTGGCGCGGTGCGGTGGTCACCCAGGCCGCCGCCTCCTCGACGGTCGTCGCCACCGGGACGCCCTCCGGGACGGGCGGACGGCGGACGATCACGACCGGGATGTTCGCCTCCCGGGCGGCCGCGAGTTTGGGGGCGGTCGCGGCCGCCCCGCTGTCCTTGGTGACGAGGACGTCGATGCGGTGGCGGGCGATCAGTTCCCGCTCGCCGGCCAGGGCGAACGGCCCCCGGTCCAGGAGGACTTCGGTGCGGGCGGGCATGGGTCCGTCCGGGGCGTCGACCGACCGTACGAGGAACCACTGCGGGCAGTCCGCGAAGGCCGCGAGGCCCATCCGCCCGGTCGTCAGGAACACCCGGTCTCCCAGCCCGTCCAGGGCCCGTGCCGCCTCCGTCAGAGAGGCGACCTGGTGCCAGTCCTCCCCCGCCGCCGGGACCCAGCCGGGGCGCCGCAGGGCCAGCAGGGGAACATGGGCGGTGGCGGCCGCCCGGGCCGCGTTGAAGCTGATGGTCTCCGCGAAGGGATGGGTGGCGTCGATGACCGCGTCCACGGCGTGCGCGCGCACCCACTCGACCAGCCCCTCGACGCCACCGAAGCCGCCGATCCGGACCTCCCCGGCCGGCAGCCGGGGCGCGGCGACCCGTCCTGCGAGCGAGCTGGTGACCCGTACCGTCGCGGCGCAGGAGCCGTGGAGACGTTCGGCGAGGGCGCGGGCCTCGCTGGTCCCGCCGAGAATGAGTACGTGCACGGGAGCCATGGGAGTCCCTTCATGAGTGCGGGCGGCGGGCGCGACGCCCAACTCAAGCACACCGGTCTGCGCCCCGGCTGGACGACCGGTGCCTGCGCGACGGCGGCGACGACGGCCGCCTACACGGCGCTGCTCGCCGGCGACTTCCCCGACCCGGTGACGATCACGCTGCCGAAGGGCCAGCGGCCGGCGTTCGCGCTCGCGGCGGAAGAGCTGTCCGGCGGGGCGGCGATGGCGGCGGTCGTGAAGGACGCGGGCGACGACCCGGACGTCACCCACGGCGCGCTGATCCGCTCGACGGTACGGCTCCTCCCGGCCGGCTCCGGCATCGTCTTCCGGGCCGGTCCCGGCGTCGGTACGGTCACCCTGCCGGGCCTGCCCCTGGAGGTCGGCGAACCGGCGATCAACCCGGTGCCGCGCCAGATGATGCGCGAGCACGTGGCGGAGGTCGCGGCGGCGCACGGCGGGAGCGGCGACGTGGAGATCACGGTCTCCGTCGACCACGGCGAGGAGATCGCCCGCTCCACCTGGAACCCCCGGATCGGCATCCTCGGCGGCCTGTCGATCCTCGGCACGACCGGCGTGGTCGTCCCCTACTCCTGCTCGGCGTGGATCGACTCCATCCGGCGGGGCGTGGACGTGGCCCGCGCGGCGGGCCTGACGCATGTGGCGGGCTGCACCGGCTCCACCTCGGAGAGGACGGTGTCCACGCTCTACGACCTCCCGGAGATCGCCCTGCTCGACATGGGCGACTTCGCGGGCGCCGTCCTCAAGTACATCCGCCGCCACCCGGTCGACCGGCTCACGGTCTGCGGCGGCTTCGCCAAGCTCTCCAAGCTCGCGGCGGGCCATCTGGACCTCCACTCCGCCCGCTCCCAGGTCGACAAGGCCTTCCTCGCCGACCTGGCCCGTACGGGCGGCGCGTCGGAGGCCCTGGCGGCGGAGATCGCGGAGGCGAACACCGGCCTGGCCGCCCTCCGCCTCTGCGAGGCGGCCGGCGTCCCGCTCGGCGACCTGGTCGCCACCCGCGCCCGCGACGAGGCCCTGGCGGTCCTGCGCGGCGCCCCGGTCGCGGTGGACGTGATCTGCATCGACCGCGCGGGCACGGTGGTGGGGCGCTCGGCGGCGGCGGGGCCGTAGCAGTACCGGCATAGCGGATGCGGCGGGTACCGCCCGAACCTAGGCTGGCCACGGCAGAACCCCTATCGAGAGGGAGTCCCATGGCGAAGCGCGGCAACAAGAAGCGGGCCCGCAAGAAGAAGAAGGCGAACCACGGCAAGCGGCCCAACGCCTGATCCGTGGTGGTGTCGCCGGCCGGACCCCTCGGCGGGGCCCGGCCGCGTCGTGTCAGAGCACGTTCAGGTCCACCGTCTCCGCCATCACCTTGTAGCCGAGCGCGTTCGGGTGGACGCCGTCGCCCACGTCGTACGCCGGGTTGAGCAGGTCCGACCGGCCCGGGGCCGGGTCGGACAGGGCCCGGTCGAAGTCGACGACCGCGTCGTACGCGCCGCTCGTCCGGATCCAGTCGTCGACCTCGTCGCGGACCGCCTCGATCGCCTCGAAGTCCGCCACCGGGAACTGCGGCGCCGCCCTGGAGCCCCTGACCGGGATCATCGTGCCGCCGACCGCCCTGATCCCCTTGGCGTGGGCCGCGCGGATCAGCGCCCGGTGGCCCTCGATGAGCTGCGCCGCCGTCACCTTGGTGTTCGGGGCGCTGCACGGGAAGACGCTCGCGTCCGCGTAACCCATCAGCAGGTCGTTGGTGCCCTCCAGGACGACGACCGTGCCCACCCGGGGCTGGTTGAGGACGTCCCGCGAGAAGCGGGCGGTGGCCTTCTCGCCGAAGCAGGCGGAGTCGTTGAGGACCCGGTTGCCGCCGATGCCGAGGTTGAGCACCGGCCGCGGGGCGCCCGCGGCGGCGAGGCGGCGGGCCAGCTGGTCGGGGTAGCGGTCGTCGGCGCCCACCGTCGCGCCGTAACCGTCGGTGATCGAGTCGCCGAAGGTCGCGACCGCCCGGCGGGTGGGCGCGCCCGCCACCTCCACGCCTTCGAGGACGTACCAGGAGTTGCTCGACTCGGTGTAGGCGCCCGCGCCGGTGTCCCGCAGGTGGTCGCCGCTCGCGCGGTACGAGAGCCCCTGGGCCAGGTCGTGGTAGGTCGCCGGGCCGGTCGCCCCGGCGAAGTACAGGGTCACCGTCAGCCGCTCGTCCGCCCGGACCGGCAGCCGGACCGCGTCGCTGACCGCCTTCGCCCCGACGAGGAGGCCGGCCAGCGCTGCGGCCGTCAGCGGGGCGCGGTGCGGAGTGCGGTGCGGGTCGCGGTGCGGGGTGGTGGTCATCGTCGTTCCTCTCTCGTTCGTCAACCCGCTGACGGAGCAAGGGAGTCGGATGTGACCGGCCGCCCGGGAGAACCTCAGCAGACGTGTCGTTCCCGCGCCGGGTCGTACAGGTGGCTGTCGCGGAACTGGGAGGCCGCCAGCGTGCGGCCGACCAGGATGACCGCCGTCTTCGTGATCCCGGCCGCCTTCGTCTGGTCCGCGATGTCCGCCAGGGTGCCCCGCAGGACGAGCTCGTCCGGGCGGCTGGCCATCGCCACGACCGCCGCCGGGCAGTCCGCGCCGTAGTGCGGTTCCAGCTCGGCGACGACCCGGTCGACGTAGCGGGCCGCCAGGTGCAGGACGAGCAGCGCGCCGCTGCGGCCGAGGGTCGCCAGGTCCTCGCCCTCCGGCATCGGGGTGGCCTGCTGGGCGATGCGGGTCAGGATGACCGTCTGGCCGACGGTCGGGACGGTCAGCTCGCGCTTCAGCGCGGCGGCCGCCGCCGCGAACGCCGGGACGCCCGGCACGACCTCGTACGGGATGTCCAGCGCGTCGAGGCGGCGCATCTGCTCCGCGACCGCGCTGAAGACGGACGGGTCGCCCGAGTGCAGCCGCGCCACGTCCTGCCCCTCCTCGTGGGCGCGGACGATCTCGGCGACGATCCGGTCCAGGTCCAGGTCCGCCGTGTCCACCAGACGCGCGTCCGGCGGGCACTCGGCCAGCAGCTCGCGCGGCACCAGGGAGCCGGCGTACAGGCAGACCCCGCAGGCGGCCAGCGTGCGGGCGCCGCGCAGCGTGATCAGGTCGGCCGCGCCCGGGCCCGCGCCGATGAAGTAGACGGTCATGCTCCAACTCCTGCCTTCGTTACGGACCACTGCGTGACCGGCATCGCCTGCCGCCAGCCGGTGAAGCCGCCCACCGGTACGGCCTGGGCCACCGCGAGTCGGACCAGCTCCCCGCCGCGCTCGCCGTACCAGCGCGCGAGCAGCGTCTCAGACTCCAGAGTCACCGTGTTGGCGACAAGGCGGCCGCCGGGCGGCAGCGCGGCCCAGCAGGCGTCGAGCAGGCCGGGGGCGGTCAGGCCGCCGCCGATGAAGATCGCGTCGGGGGTGGGGAGGGCGGCGAGACCGTCGGGGGCGGAGGCCGTGACGACCTGGAGCGCGGGGACGCCGAGGGCGGAGGCGTTGCGGGCGATGCGCTCGGCCCGTACGGCGTCCTTCTCGACGGCGACGGCCCGGCAGGACCGGTCCGTACGCATCCACTCGATGCCGATCGAGCCCGAGCCGCCGCCGATGTCCCAGAGCAGCTCCCCGGGCGCGGGCGCGAGCGCGGCGAGCGTCGCGGCGCGGACGTACCGCTTGGTGAGCTGGCCGTCGTGCTCGTACGCCTCGTCCGGCAGCCCGGGCCCGGCGCCGAGCCGCAGCGCGTCGGGGGAGCGGACGAGGTCGAGGGCGATCACGTTCAGGGCGTCCACGGGGTCGGCCGTCCAGTGCTGCGCCGTACCGTTCACGATCCGCTCGCGGTCCGAGCCGAGCTGCTCCAGGACACGCATCCGGCTCCCGCCGAAGCCCCTCTCCCGCAGCAGACCGGCGACGGCGGCGGGGGTCCGAGCGCCCTCGCTCAGGACGAGAAGCCGACGGCCGTCGTGCAGGGAGGCGGTGAGCGCCGCGAGGGCCCGGCCCACCAGCGAGACGGTCTCCACGGCCTCCACGGCCCACCCGAGCCGGGCGCAGGCGTACGAGACGGAGGAGGGGTGCGGCAGGACGTGCAGGCGCTCGGCGCCCACCGTCTCGGCGAGCGTGCGGCCGATGCCGTAGAACATCGGGTCCCCGCTCGCGAGGACGGCCACGGAGCGCCCCTCGTGGGCGGCGAGCAGTCCCGGGACGGCGGGCCGCAACGGTGACGGCCAGGCGATCCGCTCACCGGGGCACTCGGCGGCGGGCAGCAGGTCGAGCTGCCGGGGGCCGCCGATCAGGACCTCGGCGGCGCCGAGGACGCGTCGCGACCGCGCGGGAAGGCCGTCCCAGCCGTCCGCGCCGATCCCGACGACCGATATCGCGGATGTCGCAGCTGGAAGTACGGGGCTCACGTCGGCGAACTCTACGGGAGCCCTTCCCCGCCCTTACTTCTGGGCGTTCTGCCCCACGTAGAAGAGCAGCCACACGAAGCCCGCGAACGCGTGCGTGGCGAAGACGTACACGAAGACGCGCAGGGCGACGCCGCGTTCCTTCCAGCGCTCGTAGTCGGACATGGGCACAAGGGTACGGGCCGGGAAGGGCGGAACCCCGGGCCCGGGAATAGGGCGGGGGGTCGCGCCGTTGGTGGAGATAGTTTACGATTCAACCAATAGCAGCGAGGCGAGAGGCCAGAGGTGAGCACGATGCAATTCGGGATCTTCACCGTCGGTGACGTGACGACCGACCCCACGACCGGCCGCACCCGGAGCGAGCACGAGCGGATCAAGAACACCGTCGCCATCGCGCTCAAGGCGGAGGAGGTCGGGCTCGACGTCTTCGCGACCGGTGAGCACCACAACCCGCCGTTCGTGCCCTCCTCGCCGACCACCCTCCTCGGCCACATCGCGGCCCGTACGGAGCGGCTGATCCTCTCCACCTCCACGACGCTGATCACCACCAACGACCCGGTGAAGATCGCCGAGGACTACGCGACCCTCCAGCACCTCGCCGACGGCCGGGTGGACCTGATGATGGGGCGCGGCAACACCGGCCCGGTGTACCCGTGGTTCGGCCAGGACATCCGCCAGGGCATTCCGCTCGCCATCGAGAACTACGCGCTCCTCCACAGGCTGTGGAGGGAGGACGTGGTCGACTGGGAGGGCAAGTTCCGCAGCGCGCTGCAGGGCTTCACCTCGACGCCCCGCCCGCTGGACGGCGTCCCGCCGTTCGTCTGGCACGGCTCCATCCGCTCCCCCGAGATCGCCGAGCAGGCCGCGTACTACGGCGACGGCTTCTTCGCCAACCACATCTTCTGGCCCAAGCAGCACACCGAGAAGATGGTCCGCCTCTACCGCCAGCGGTACGCGCACTACGGCCACGGCACCCCCGAGCAGGCCGTCGTCGGCCTCGGCGGCCAGGTCTTCATGCGCAAGAACTCCCAGGACGCGGTACGGGAGTTCCGCCCGTACTTCGACAACGCGCCGGTCTACGGCCACGGTCCGTCCCTGGAGGAGTTCAGCCGCGAGACCCCGCTGACCGTCGGCTCCCCGCAGGAGGTGATCGAACGGACCCTGTCCTTCCGGGAGTACGCCGGCGACTACCAGCGCCAGCTCTTCCTGGTCGACCACGCCGGTCTGCCCCTGAAGACGGTCCTGGAGCAGCTCGACATCCTCGGCGAGGAGGTCGTCCCGGTGCTCCGCAAGGAGTTCGCGAACCTGCGGCCCGCCGGCGTCCCGGAGACCGCCCCGCTCCACCCCGCCGTCACCCGCACCGCCACCCCGCAGAACCAGGAGGCGTAGGTCATCATGCAGACCCTGAAGCTGGTCGCCGTGTCCGCCGGGCTCAGCGCGCCGTCCTCCACCCGGCTGCTCGCCGACCGCCTCGCCACGGCGGCCCGGGGGCGGCTGACGGAGCAGGAGTACGCGGTCGAGGTCGAGGTGGTCGAGTTGCGCGACCTCGCCGTCGACATCGCGAAGAACTTCGTGACCGGCTTCCCCTCCGGGCAGCTCCAGGCGGCGATCGACGCGGTGACCGGCGCCGACGGGGTGATCGCGGTGACGCCCGTCTTCACCGCCTCGTACAGCGGTCTGTTCAAGTCCTTCTTCGACCTGATCGACCCGGCCGCGCTGACCGGCAAGCCGGTGCTGATCGGCGCGACCGGCGGCACGGCCCGGCACTCCCTCGTCCTCGACCACGCGCTGCGCCCGCTCTTCGCCTATCTGCGGGCCCTCGTCGTGCCGACGGCCGTCTACGCGGCGTCGGAGGACTGGGGTTCGGGCGGCGACGAGACGCTTCCCATCGGTTTTGGCGGGGACGGCCTGCCGTCCCGGATAGCCCGGGCGGGACACGAGTTCGCCGACGTCGTCGCGGCCAGGGGCCCGGCCGGTGCGGCGGACGACGACGAGGTCGTGCCGTTCGAGCGGCAGCTCGCGGACCTGCGCCTGGACTAGCCGTCTCTTACGTTGGGGGCAGATGTGCCGTACAGCGAACGGAGATCGACATGGCCGGCAGGATCGTGGTGGGCGTCGACGGTTCGGAGCCGTCCCTGAAGGCGCTGCGGTGGGCGGCCGGGCAGGCCGCCCTCACCGGGGACGAGCTCCAGGCGGTGGTCGGGTGGGAGTACCCGGCGTCCTGGGCGGCAGCGCCCGGCATGCCGCCGGAGTTCAACCCCGAGCTGCTGGCCGAACAGTTCCTGGAGGAGTCCCTGACCAAGGCACTGGCCCCGGACGTGGCCGCCGGCGTCACCCGCACGGTCGTCGCCGGCAACCCGGCACAGGCCCTGGTCGACCAGGCCAGGGGCGCGTCCCTCCTCGTCGTCGGCGACCGCGGCCACGCCGGCTTCAAGGCAGCGGTCCTGGGCTCCGTCTCCACCAGGGTGACCCAGCACGCACCGTGTCCTGTGGTGGTCGTACGGGGCGAGTAGTCACGCGATCGTGGCGGCGCGCAGTCATCACGCGTTCGGGAAGCGCCCCGCGCACCGCTGGCGCATGATGCCCTCATGGACATCAAGCTCGAACTGATCGGCGTGCCCGTCACCGATGTGGACAGGGCCAAGGCCTTCTACGAGAAGGTCGGCTTCAACGCCGACCACGACGTGACCGTCAGCGACGACATCCGCTTCGTCCAGATGACCCCGCCGGGCTCGGCCTGTTCGATCGCCTTCGGCAAGGGGATCACGGAGATGACGCCGGGCTCCCTCGACAACATGCAGGTCGTCGTCAAGGACATCGAGGCGGCGCACGCCGACCTCTCCGGGCGCGGCGTCGAGGTCAGCGAGATCGACGACCAGCCCTGGGGCTCGTTCGTCTACTTCGCCGACCCGGACGGCAACCGCTGGGCGGTCCAGCAGACCACCCCGCGCGGGAAGTGATCACTTGCGGTTGTAGAGCCGCATCGTGATCGCCCCGAAGACCACCACGAACACCGCCGACCACCCCAGCGACCAGGCGATGTCCGCCGCCGGCCAGTTCCCGGCCATCAACTCCCGTACCGCCGTCGCCAGATGCGTGACCGGGCTGTTGTTGACGAAGGCCTGCAGCCAGCCGGGCATCGTGCTGGGGTCGACGAAGACGTTGGACAGGAACGTCAGCGGGAAGATCACCATCATGCTGACGCCCATGACCGACTTCTCGCTGCGCAGCATCAGACCGAACATGGTCCAGATCCACGAGAAGGCGAACGCGAACACCACCAGCAGTGCGACCCCGAGCAGTACGCCGGCCAGCCCGCCGTCCGGCCGGTAGCCGATGATGATGCCGACCGTGAGCATCACGGCGGAGGCGATCAGATAGCGCACGACGTCGCCGAGCAGATAGCCGACCATCGGCGCGGGCCGCCAGATCGGCAGCGTACGGAAGCGGTCGAAGACGCCCTTCTCGATGTCGGTGTTGACCGAGACGCCCGTGTACATCGTGATCATCACGACGCTCATCACGAGGATGCCCGGCAGCAGGAACTGGATGTACTCCGAGACCGAGCCGGCCAGCGCGCCTCCGAAGAGGTACGTGTACATCAGCACCATCATGATCGGGAACGCCGTCACGTCGAACAGCTGCTCCGGCACGTGCTTGATCTTCAGCATGGCCCGCCAGCCGAACGTCAGCGACGCGGAGAGCGCGCTGGGGCGCGGTGGGCGGGAGTGGCCGACGAACAGCGCCGCGAGCTCGTCCGCCTTCGGGGCGACGAGGTCGAGGGTGTCGGTGGACTGCGTGTCCTTGCCGGTGGTGACGGTCGTCATGCCGCCGTTCCTTTCCTGTCCGTCAGCGCCAGGAACACCTCGTCGAGGCTGGGCTGGCCGAGCGCGAAGTTGTCGACCGTGATCCCGGCCCGCGCCAGCTCCGCCAGGGCGCGGGCGGCCTGTTCGGCGGCGCCCAGGTCCGTGCCGTGACCGTTGACGGTGGCGGTGAGCGCGACCGGGTCCGCGTCGAGTTGCACGGTGGCCTTCAGCGCGCCGGCGAGGACCCGCTCGGCCTCCGGGCGCTGCTCGGCCTCCCGGAGCCGTACGTGCACCGATCCCGAGCCGACGGACGCCTTCAGCTCGCCCTTCGTACCCTCCGCGATGACCTTGCCGTGGTCGATGACGGCGATACGGGAGGCCAGCTGGTCCGCCTCGTCCAGGTACTGGGTGGTCAGCATGACCGTGGTGCCCTGGGCGACCACGGCGCGGACGATGTCCCAGACCTGGTTGCGGGAGCGCGGGTCGAGGCCGGTCGTCGGTTCGTCGAGGAAGAGCAGGTCGGGGGTGTTGAGGATGGACGCGGCGATGTCGATCCGGCGCCGCATGCCGCCCGAGTAGTTCTTGACCTGCTTGTCGGCGGCCTCCGCGAGCCCGAAGGCTTCGAGCAGCTGCGCGGAGCGCTCGCGGGCGTCGGGGCGGGTGTGGCCGAGGAGTCTGGCGAGCAGGACGAGGTTCTCGGTGCCGGTCAGGTCCTCGTCGACGGAGGCGTACTGCCCGGTGAGGCTGACGCGGCCGCGCACGGTGTCGGCGTCCTTGACGACGTCCTTGCCGAAGACGCGGGCCTCGCCGCCGTCGGGGCGCAGCAGGGTCGCGAGCATCTTGACGGCGGTGGTCTTGCCGGCGCCGTTGGGGCCGAGGACGCCGTAGACGGTCCCGGCGGGGACGCGTAGGTCGATGCCGTCGACGGCCCGGTTCGTGCCGAAGACCTTGACCAGGCCCTCGGTCTCGATGGCGAGGTCGGTCATGCGGTGTCCTCCGGGCGTCCGGGTGCGGGTCCGTATCCCAGTCTCACGCGGAGTCGGCCGGGATGCCAGGGAGAACGCCAGTGCGCGGGGACGGGGGCGGGGTGGAGCGGGCGGGAGGACCGTTTCTCCGCCGTGGGCCCACCGGCGTCCTGCCGTTGTCCTGCCGTACGGCGGAGGTGCTGCCGGTGGCGTCGCTACGCCACCGGTCCTGCCGCTACGGCGCTACGGCGCTACGGGGTTACGGGGTTACGGCGCTACGGCGCTACGGCGCTACGCGGTTACGGCGACGGGCGCGCCGGGGGCTTCGACGTGCGGCGGGCCGGCAGCGGGGGTGTGGCCGGCTCGTGGGTGTAGAAGAGGTAGAACGCGGTGACGAAGGTGCCCGCCGCCACCACCAGGCCGAGGATCGCCCCGGACAGCACGCTGGCGTCGGAGAGGCTGAACAGGAAGCCGACCGCGCCGCCCGCGAGCGCCGCCCAGGCCGCCGCGCGCAGTTCGCGCGGCAGGACGCCGCCCCACTGCCGCAGGGCGTACACCGCTCCGGCGAGCACGATGCCGGAGACCAGTCCGAGCACCACCTGACCCCAGGTGATGACGCCGCCCGAACGCTGGATGGCGGCGGCGTAGATGCCGTACGCGAGACCCAGCGTCACGGGGAGACCCCAGCCGTGGGTGCTCAGGTGCCGTCGCGTCGGTACCGCTGCGTGTGCGGCCATGGCAGGAGCTCCTTCACTCTCGCCCCCTCACCCCGATCCTCACCCTCAAGGGCACACCCGGAGCCCCCGCCCGCGCAACCGGACGGCCGATCGCACGGGGTCCTGGGCCAGGTCAGCCCGCCGGTCGTACCGCCACCGCGTCGATCTCGAAGAGCATCCCGGGCAGCGCGAGCGCGGCGACGCCGCTGAGCGTCTGCGCGGGCAGCCGGTCGCCGAACGCCCCGTTCAGCGCCTTGCCGAGCACCTCCAGCTTCGCGAGGTCGTGATCGACGATGTACGAGCCGAGGCGCACGACGTGCTCGAAGGAAGTAAGGGCCGACACCCACATGTCGGCTCAGACGTCCGCCATGCCGGCTCAGACGTTGGCGAACCAGCGGCGGATACGGTCCGGGGCCGCCGGCGCCTGCCGCTCCGCCTGCTCCCGTACGCCGTCCAGCGTCCGGGCCGCCAACTCCCGCCGCCAGGCCAGCTCCGCCGCGCCCATGGCCCCCGCGATCGCGCACTCGGCGGCGTAACCGGGCGCGGGCCCCGCACCTGGTCCCTGCTGCCGGATCTCGGTGCAGCGGAACGCCTCGTCCGGGCCCTCGATCGCCGTGACGACATCCATCAGGGTGATCCGGTCCAGCGGTCGCGCCAGCCGGAAACCCCCCTTGGGCCCGGAGGCCGAGCTGAGGATCCCGGCCCGGGTGAGCGCCTGGAGCTGCTTGTTGAGGTAGGGCGCGGGCAGCTCGTGGTACGCCGCGAGGCGCGCCGCCGTCACCGCCCGCTCCGGCCCGATCCAGGCCAGGTTGAGGCAGCTGTGCAGCGCCCATTCGACGCCCTCGTTCATCCTCATATCCTGGATACTAGACATCCAGGATAGCCAGGGCAAACCGTTTCCTCCCTACCCCTACGACTCGGCCGCCAGCTCCGCGAGCCGCGCGAGCGCTCCCTCCAGGACCCGTACGGGCGGCGACGCAAGCCCCACCCGTACCGCGTCGGCCGCCCCCCGTCCCAGCCCGAGCCCGCGCCCCGCCCCCGAGCCGGACCCCCGCCCGTCCACCGCGAACGCCGGGCCCGGGGTCAGCGCGATCCCGCGCTCCGCCGCGGCGGCCACGAAGGTCTCCGCCCGCCAGGGCGGCGGCAGCTCCCACCAGCAGTAGTACGCGTGCGGCGAGGTACGGATCCGGTACGCACCCAGGTGCCGCCGCACGACCGCGTGCCGGGCCGCCGCGTCCGCGCGCTTGGCCGCCACGACCTCCTCGACCGTGCCGTCCACCGCCCACCGCGTCGCCGCCGCCAGCGCGAGCCCGCCCACCGCCCACGCCCCGGAGCGCAGCGCCCGCGCGAGGTCCTCGGCGACACCGGCGTCCGGCGCGACGAGATACCCGGCGGTGAGGCCGGGCGCGAGGCGCTTGGAGAGGCTGTCCACGAGCACGACCCGCTCGGGGGCGTACGCGACAAGCGGTGCGGGTACGTCGGGTAGGCCCGGCACGTCCGGACCGCCCGGCACACCCGGCACGTCCGGACCGCCCGGCACACCCGGCACACCCGGTACGAGAAACGCCCACGTGGTGTCCTCGATCGCCGTGAGCCCCGACTCCCGCAGCACACCCGCGAGTTCGGCCCGTCGCCCCGAACTCGCCGTCAGGGAGAGCGGATTGTGCAGGGTCGGCTGGACGTACACGGCGGAGAGGGGGCCCGCGCGGTGGGCCGCCGCCAGCGCGTCCGGCCGCATCCCCTCCCCGTCGAGCCCGATCGGCACGAGCCGTACCCCCATCCGCTCCGCCACCGTCTTGACCAGCGGATACGTCAAGGCCTCCACGCCCAGCGCACCCCCGGGCGGTACGAGCGCGGAGAGCGCCGCCGCGATGGCCTGGCGGCCGTTGCCCGCGAAGAGGACCCGGTCGGGGTCGGGCCGCCAGCCCGGCCGGGCGAGCACCCGCGCCGCTGCGGCGCGCGCCTCCGCCGTACCGGTGGCCGCCGCAGGCCGCCCGGTCTCCTCGCCGAACACGTCGGCCCTGGCGAGGGCCGCGAGCGCCCGCGCCATCAGCTCCGACTGCCCTTCCACCACCGGGTAGTTGAGCTGGAGGTCGACCGGCGCGTCCCCGGTCGCCTCGGCGAGGGCGAGCGCGGCACCGGGCGGCGGCGGAGCCGCCCGTACGAACGTGCCCCGCCCGACCTCGCCGACGACAAGACCGCGCCGCGCCAGCTCCCCGTACACCCGGATCGCGGTCGAGTTGGCGATCCTGTGGCGGCGGGCGAGCACCCTCCCCCTACGCCCAGGGGCGTGGGGGGACCCCCAGCGGGGGCAGCCGGTCACCGGGGCGCAGCCGCCCGTCGGCGATCCGCCGGGCGATCAGATCGGCGATCCTCCGGTACTCCTCCACGCCACACCCCTCCTGCGTCATTGCACCGAGAGCAAAGGATCTCATTGCACCGAGAAGGATCACCGACCTAGCCTCTGACCATGCCTTCCGCAGAGATCAACGGACTCACGATCGGCTACGAGGACAAGGGCACGGGCACCGGCCCCGCGCTCGCCCTGGTCCACGGCCACCCCTTCGACCGCTCGATGTGGCACCACCAGATCGACCGCTTCTCCGCAACGCACCGGGTCGTCGCCCCCGACCTGCGCGGCTACGGCGCCACCACCGTCGTCCCGGGCACGACCCCGCTCTCCGCCTTCGCCGAGGACCTGGCGGCGCTCCTCGACCACCTCGGCATCGAGGAGTTCGTGCTCGGCGGCCTCTCCATGGGCGGCCAGATCGTCATGGAGTGCTACCGCCTCTTCCCGGACCGGATCCGCGGCCTGGTCCTCGCCGACACGTTCCCGGCCGCCGAGACGGAGAAGGGCAGGGCGGGCCGCCGCGCACTCGCCGAACGTCTCGTACGCGAGGGGATGACGGGCTACGCCGACGAGGTACTGGACCGGATGGTCGCCCCGTACAACACGCACGCCGCGCCCCACGTCCACCGGATGATGCGGGCCACCGACCCGGAGGGCGCGGCGGCGGCGCTGCGCGGCCGGGCCGAGCGGCCCGACTACCGCGAGCTGCTCACCACCGTCTCCGTACCGGCACTGGTGGTGGTCGGCCGGGACGACGCGTACACGCCGGTGGCGGACGCGGAGGCGATGCACGCGGCGCTGCCGGACTCGACGCTGGTGGTGGTCGAGCGGGCGGCGCACATGCCGAACCTGGAGCGCCCGGAGGAGTTCGACGCGGCGCTGTCGGCATTTCTCGAAGCCCTCTGAACTTCCTCCGACTCACTCGTTCGGCGCAGTTGAAAGTTCGGTTCCGGACAATCGCTCCGACGATGGGTCCATGAGCCAGAACACCGCACCGCCCCGTCAGCAGCCCACCGGGTCCAGCGCCGCCTGGGCCTCCGGCGGCACCCTCTTCGCCGGCATCCTGATGCTGGTCATCGGCATCATGGACATCCTGCAGGGCATCGCCGCCATCGCCGAGGACGACGTCTACGGCCGCGTCGGGGACTACGTCTTCAAGTTCGACCTGACGAGCTGGGGCTGGATCCACCTGGTCCTCGGCGTGCTCGTCACCGTCTCCGGATGGGGAATCCTCAAGGGCTCCGAGTGGGGCAGGGTCGGCGGTATCACGCTGGCCTCCCTGAACGTCATCGCCCAGTTCATGTTCCTGCCGTACCAGCCCTGGTGGGCGCTGTTCTCCATGGCCATCTCGATCTTCGTGATCTGGGCGCTGGCCACGGATGAGACCTCCTTCGGGAAGGACGAGGTGTGACCGCCCGCACCGGCGTCCTCGCGGTGTCCGCCGCGGTCCTCCTCGCCGTGACGGTCACCGGCTGCTCCGAGGAGGACCAGCAGAAGGCGAGCGACATCGTCTCCTCGGCGACGGCGGCCGCGGCCTCGGCCGCGGAGGAGAAGATGAACGAGGTCAAGGACGGGGTGAACGCGACCGGCGACGTGAAGGCCGGCCCGACGAAGACGGACGGGGACCGGACCACCGCCGAGATCACCGCCACCAACCCCCAGGACAAGAACGCCGACTACACGATCATGGTCAACTTCCGTGACGATGGCGGGAATCTGCTCGACGCCGTCGTCCTGAACATCGACGCGGTCGAGCCGGGGAAGTCCAAGACCGGTACGGCGCGCAGCAACCGCACCCTGTCGGGCACGACGACGGCCGAGGTGGCCCAGGCGCTGCGACACTGACGGAGTGGAGCAACTCCTGGCAGCTCACCCGTCATCCGTGCCCGAGCCCGCCCCGACGACCCCCCGGCCCGGACGGCGCCTCGCCGCCTGGGCCGCCGGTCTGCTCGTGGCCGCCCCGACGGTTGTCACCGGCTGCCGGCTCCTCGACGTGGACGCGCTGACTCCCGTACCGCAGGCGCTGTCGTTCCTGCCCTGGCTGGCCGTCCCGGCCGCAATGGCGGTCCTGCTCGCCCTGTCGGCGCGGCGCCGCCTCCTGGCCGCCTGGTCGCTCCTCGTCGCCCTGACCACGGCCTGGTTCACGCTGCCGTACGGCCCGGACGTCACGACGGCGCGCGGCCCGGTGGTGGAACGGCTCAGGGTGCTGGCGTCCAACGTCGAGTTCGGCGAGGCGACGGATGCCCTGGTGGAGATGGCACGGCGGGAACGGCCACACCTGATCTACGTCTCCGAGTGCGACCGAGGATGCGTCCGTACCCTCACGTCCGCCCTGGCGGGGAGCCACCCGCATCGGGCGGTGGTGGACGGCGAGGGCTCGACGGGCTCGGTGATCCTGAGCGTGTACCCGCTGGCCGCGCGGCCCCCGATCCCGGCCGCGATGGGGATGCCGGGCGCGGTCGCGCGGATCGGCGGCCGGGACGTCGAGGTGCGCCTCGCGCATCCGCTGCCACCGATCCCGCGCCAGGTCGACGCGTGGAAGCGGGAGCTGGGCCGGGTGGCGGAGTACGCGGGCACCGTGCGCCGCACCGGGGCCCCGCTCATCCTGGCCGGCGACTTCAACGCGTCCCAGGACCACGCCGCCCTCCGCGCGGTCCTCGACGCGGGCCGCCTCCACGACGCGGCCCGCCTCGCGGACGCCGCCCGCACCCCGACGTGGCCGCGCGAGCTGCCGCTGCCGCCGTACGTTCAGATCGACCATGTGCTGGTCAGCGACGACTTCCGGGTCCGCGGGGTGCGCTTCCTCGACCTGCCGGGCTCGGACCACCGGGCGGTCCTGGCCGAGCTCGACCTGCACACGGGCCGCTGATCGGCCACGCTGGATTACATGGACCACATGTACGACGACGAGCAGATCCTCGCGAACATCGGCGCCCTCGTCGAGGAGGAACGGGCCCTGCGCCAGCGCATGGGCGGCCTGCTCCCGGAGGAACGAACCCGGCTCGCCGAGCTGGAGGTCCAACTGGACCAGTGCTGGGACCTGTTGCGCCAACGCCGAGCGAAGGAGGAATTCGGCGAAGACCCCGACACAGCAGCGGTCCGCCCAGCAGCCGAAGTGGAGGGCTACCGCAACTGACCAGTACGCCCAGCCCAAGGCCCCTGCCGGGCGGCCGCGTAGGCACAGGCGCCGGGCGGCGGGGCAGAACGGGGTGAAGCCGGGCGTACCGTGAGCCCATGGCGCGACCCGGACGACGACTTGTACCGCCTCCCTGGCTGACCGCCGGGCTGCGGCCCGCGGCCGCGCCGATTCCGTGGGCCGCCGTCGCGCGGGCGTCCGTCGCACTCTCCGCGCCGCTGGCCGTGGGGTTCGCCGTGGAGCAGCCCGTGTACGGGGCGCTGGTGTCCATGGGGGCGCTCTCCGGGGTCATCGGGGACACCGCCGACGCGTACCGGATGCGGTTCTACAACATCGCCGTCCCCCAGCTCTTCGGCGCTCTCGGGGTCACGCTCGGGAGCCTCGTGTTCGGGGACGGATGGCAGGCCGTCGTCGTACTCACCCTCATCGCGCTCGTCTCCGGGATGATCTCGTCCATCGGCGCCGTCGCCTCCGTGTCCGGGCTGCTCCTGCTGCTCAACGCCGTCGTCGGCGCCGGGCTGCCCATGCCCGAGCCCTGGTGGAAGCCGCCCCTGCTGCTCGCCCTCGGCGGCGCCGTCGTCCTCGTCCTGACCCTGCTCGGCTGGCCGCTGCGCGGACTCGCCCCGGAGCGGCGTGCCGTCGCCGGCACCTACCGGGCCCTCGCCGATCTGCTCGAAGCCACCGGCACCAGCGAGTACGAGGAGAGGCGCCACGCCGTCACCACCTCCCTCAACCAGTCGTACGACCTCGTCCTCGCCCGCCGTACCCGCGAACACGGCCGCGCCCCGATCCTCGTCCGGCTGCTCGCCCAGCTCAACGCCGTCATCCCGCTCGTCGAAGCCGCGCCGGCCGCCCAGGTCGCCGCCGCCCGCTTCCACCGCCCCCTGGCGCCCGCCGTCCCCGCCGCCGTGCGCGAACTCGCCGACGCGATCGAGGAGGGCCGCACCGGCACGCCCGTCCTCGACCTCCCGCCCGCCACCCGCCCCGCCGAGAAGGCCGTCGACCACGCCCTGCGCTACGCCGCCACCGTCGTCCACCAGGCCGAACCCAACCCCTACAACGTCGACGACCGGCTCGGCCGCCCCGCCGCCCTCCGCGTCCGGGTCCGCCGCGTAGCCCGGGGCGTCCTGTTCTCCGAGGCCTCCTGGCGGTACGGGCTGCGGCTCGCGCTCTGCATCGGCCTCGCCCAGGCGCTGGTCTCGCTCATCGACGTACCGCGCTCGTACTGGGTCGCCCTCACCGTCACCTTCGTCATGAAGCCCGACTTCGGTTCCGTGTTCTCCCGCGCCGTGCTGCGCGCCTTCGGGACCGCCGTCGGGCTCGTCACCGCCGCGCTCGTCCTCGCCGAAGTGCCGCGCGGATGGTGGGACGTGCCGGTGATGATCGTGCTCGCCGCGCTGATCCCCGCCTTCTCGGCGAAGGGGTACGCCTTCCAGACCGCGGCCATCACTCCCGTCATCCTGCTGCTCTCCGACCTCCTCAACCGGCAGGGCTTCGACCTCGTCCTGCCCCGGCTCTACGACTCCCTCATCGGCTGCGGGATCGCGCTCGTCGCGGGCTATCTCCTCTGGCCCGAGTCCTGGCACAGCCGCATCGGCGACCGGCTCGCGGACGCCGTCGCCGACGCCGCCGCCTATCTCGCGCGGGCGTTCTGCTCCCCCGAGGAGGAGGACCCGGGCGCGCGCGTGCGGGCCCGGCGGAAGCTGTACCGCGATCTGTCCGCCGTACGCTCCGAGTTCCAGCGCGCCCTCACCGAACCGCCGCCGACCGGCACCGTCGCCGCCGCCTGGTGGCCGCTGGTCGTCGCCGTGGAACGGATCGTCGACGCCACGACCGCCGCCCGGGTGCGCGTCAACCACGGCGCCCCGCCCCCGGACGCGGAGGAAGTCTCCGCCGTGGAGCAGCAGTTGCGAGAGCTCGCGGACGGATTGCGGGGCGCGGAGGTACTGGTGGAGGTACGGGCCGAGCTGACCGGCGACGAGGAGAGCGTCCTCGCGCCGCTCCGCCAGGAGGTGAGCGCCGCCCGCGCGATCGCCACCCCCCGCGCGGCAGCCGCCGACTGAAAGCCCGGAACGCCACCCCTCTCCCCCTGCCGCGTCCCGCCAAACACCCCTCCGGGGGCGTACGGATGCCCTTACCGGCGGTCACTGAACGGAAGCCTCCATACCGCCGTTACCGGAATCCGTAGGTGCGACTACGATGCGCTCGATTCACCTTGATCCGTGCACGGTCCGGCGAACAACTCACTCGGCGAGCACGGTCACTCCGTCCTGCACCGCTCCCGTGCCCCCCAAGGACATCCGCCATGCGCACGACCACCGGCAGAGGGCTCCAGCCCAATGTTCTCGGGACCTTCGACACCATCGTCATGGCCGTCGCGGGCAGTGCGCCCGCCTACTCCCTGGCCGCGACCAGCGCCGTGCTGTTCGGGGCGGTCGGCCTGGCGGGGCCCGCGGCGCTGCTCTACTGCGCGATCCCGATGCTCGGCATCGTCCTCGCCTACGCGCGCCTCGGCCGGATCGACGTCAACGCGGGCGCCGGATACTCCTGGGTGGGCCGTACGCTCCACCCCTTCCTCGGCTTCCTCTCAGGCTGGGCCCTCGTCGTCTCCGCGACCGTGTTCATGGTCGCCGGTTCGCTGCCCGCCGGCGCGCTGACGCTCTCCCTCATCGACCCCGGGCTCGCCGACAACACCCCGCTCGCCGCCGCCGTCGGCGCCGGCTGGTTCCTGATGATGCTGCTCGTCGTCCTGGGCGGCGCCCGGCTCACCGTACGGGCCCAACTGCTCATGTCGGGCGTCGAGATGCTCATCCTCGTCGCGTTCGTCCTCGCCGCGCTGCTGCACCGCGGGAACGCGACCGCCTTCGACTGGTCCTGGTTCGGCTTCGGCCACTTCGACGGCCCGGCCGGCTTCGCCTCGGGCGCGCTGATCGCCGCGTTCTACTACTGGGGCTGGGACGTCACCAGCAACCTCAGCGAGGAGACCCGCGACAGCCGTCGTACGGCCGGGCTTGCCGCGCTGGTCGGCGTCGGCGTCGTCTTCCTGGTCTTCGAGGCGTTCACGATCGCGGTGAACGTACTGCTGACCTCCGACCAGATCGAGCAGGGCGGCGCGAACGTCCTCGCCGTCCTCGGTCAGGAAATCTGGCCCGGCGTCGGCGGAAAGCTGCTGGTCGCGGCCGTCCTGCTGTCGACCGTCGCCACCCTGGAGACCACCCTCATCCAGGTCACCCGCTCGCTCTTCGCGATGGGCCGGGACCGCACCATGCCGACCGCGCTCGGGACCGTGCACCGGCGCTGGAACACCCCCTGGGTCGCCATCGCCGCCGTCGGGGGCGCGGCGCTGCTGATGTTCGGCGCCGCGGCGGCCGCCGGTTCGATGGGGCGGATCCTGCGGGACGCGGTCTCCGCGATCGGCCTGCTGATCGCGTTCTACTACGCCCTCGCGGGCCTCGCCGCCGTCGTCGCGTACCGGCGGATGCTGCTGACGTCCGTCGGGAACTTCCTCGTCGGCGGGGTGTGGCCGCTGCTCGGGTCCGCGTTCATGCTGTGGGCGTTCGTGGAGTCGCTCGGCGAACTGTCCACGACGGCCCTGGTCGTCGGCCTCGGCGGGCTGCTCGTGGGCGTGGTGCCGATGCTCGTGTACTGGCGCAAGGGCAGCGCGTACTACCGGCCCGCCCGGCTCGACGCGGCGCGCGCGCTGGCCGCGGCGGAACCCTTCGCACCGAGCACACCCCGGGCCCGCCGCGCGGACGAATCGCTGTCGACGGACTTCTGACGGGGAGCACACTCTCCCCTTCCGGCTGGTGACTTCCGGCTTGTGACTTCCCGCTTCTGCTTCCGGCTTCTGTTTCTGGCTTCTGACTTCTCGCTTCTGAACTTCCGAGGGAGGACCTGGATGGCCGCACTCCGCCGCTCCGCACGCACGGCACGCTCGGCACGTTTCACCCCCGTCTTCGACCCGGATTTCGGCGACCGCGCGCTCACCGAGGCGCGGCACGACATCGTGATCGGCCGCTGGCAGGGTGTACGGGACCTGCTGCGCGAGACGGGCGAGGACTGGTCGCGCCGGACGCACCGGGTACGGCTCCTCGCGCACGCCGCCGCGGGCAGTTCGCTGGTGGAGGCGTGGCGGGCGGCGGAGCCGGACAGCCCGGACGCGGCGGTGCTGCGGGCGGCGACCGAGGTGGTACGGGTCTTCGACACGGCGATCGCGGCCGGGCGGGGCACGGCGGTGGACCGGGGGCGGGTCGACCGGACGGTCGACGCGTGTCTGCGGGCGGCGGAGGCGGCGCCCGCGGACCCGATGCCGTGGGTCTCGCTGCTCTCGGTGGTACGGCTGTACGAGGGCGGGGTGCCGCGCCGCCAACTGCGGCAGTGGTTCGACGAGCTGCGGCACCGGGACCCGTACAACACCGAGGGTCACGCCCAGGTGATGCGCTACCTGTCGGCGCGGTGGCACGGCACGCACGGGGCGATGTACGACTTCGCGCGGGACGCGGCGGGCGTGGCGCCGCCCGGCTCGCCGCTGCCGGTGCTTGTGCAGGTGGCGCGGGTGGAGGAGTACCGCTACATCGCGGACGGGGCGCTCGGGCGGGGTCCGGTGCGCGGATTCGACCAGCACTGGAAGCACGAGCTGGCGGTGGACGAGCTGCGGCGGACCTTCGAGCGCTGGATCGGCGGCCGGGAGCCGGGCGGCGCGGTGGCACCGGAGGAGGTGCCGGACCTCAACTACCTTGCTCACGCGGCCTGTTACGCGGGGCAGGCGGAGACGGCGCGGGAGCTGCTCGGGATGCTCGGCACGCGGGCGGCGTGGGTGCCGTGGGCGTACACGGGCGACCCGGAGGAGCAGTTCGTACGGTTCAGGGAGGGCCTGGGTGTGACGTGAGGGACTCCGGCTGAGATTTCGGTCTGGCCCGAGGGGGTGATGTGAGGGGCGGTGCCGCGCCCCTCACATCACGACCTCATTCGGCTCAGACGCCGATGTTGCCGCCGTCGCGACGCCAGACGGAGACGACCGACGGGCGGACGATCTTGCCGGGTCCGTCCGGCCACTCCGACTTCGGGTTCTCGACGGAGGCGCCGTCGATCTCGCCCGGGTGCTGGACGGCGACGAGGACGCGGCGGTCCTGGATGATCGGACCGCAGGTCTCGGCGCCCTTGGGGACGGTGAGGAACTGCTTCAGCTCACCGCGCCGCTCGCCCTGCGTGGCGACACCGAACAGACCGTCGTGCGAGCCGAGCTGGTTGCCGTCGGTGGCGATCCACAGGTTGCCGTGCGGGTCGAAGGCGACGTTGTCCGGGCAGGAGATCGGGGAGACCTTCTCCTTGGGGAAGCCGGCGAAGTAGGTGGCCGGGTCGTTCGGGTCGCCGGCGACGAGGAAGAGCCGCCAGGCGAAGCCGTCGTTGGCCGGGTCGTCGAAGTTCTCGGCGAGCTCCAGGATCTGGCCGTGCTTGTTCAGGTTGCGCGGGTTGGCCTCGTCGGCGCCCGGGTTGGTGCCCTTGCCGCGGTTGGTGTTGTTGGTGAGCGCGACGTAGACGCGGCCGGTGCGCGGGGACGGCTCGACGTCCTCGGGGCGGTCCATCTTGGTGGCGCCGACCTTGTCACCGGCGAGGCGGGTGAAGACGTACACCTCCTCGGCGGTCATGCCCTCGACGTGCGAGACGTTGCCGGTGGCCAGCGGGATCCAGACGCCGGAACCGTCGAACTCGCCGTCGCTCGGGTGCTTGCCGGTGCCGTCGATCTGGACGGCCGGGGAGTCGCCGGTCAGCTTGGCGACGTAGAGGGTGCCCTCGTCGAGGAGGGTGAGGTTGTGCTCGCGGGCGGCGCGCGTGTCGCCCTTCATCATCCGCTTCGAGGAGACGAACTTGTAGAAGTAGTCGAAGCGCTCGTCGTCGCCCATGTAGACGACGGGGCGGCCGTCCTCGGTGAGGCGGGGCTGCGCGGCCTCGTGCTTGAAGCGGCCGAGCGCGGTGCGCTTCTTCGGGGTCGACTCGGGGTCGTACGGGTCGAGCTCGACGACCCAGCCCTGGCGGTGGACCTCGTTGGGCTCCTGGGCGAGGTCGAAGCGCTTGTCGAACCGCTCCCACTTGCGCTCGGAGGCGCCGGTGCCGATGCCGTAGCGCTTGTCGGTGGCGCTGGAGCCGTTGGCGAAGTACTGGTTGAAGTTCTCCTCGCCGTGCAGCGTGGTGCCCCACGGGGTGGTGCCGCCGGCGCAGTTGTTGAGGGTGCCGAGGACCTTGCGGCCGGACGGGTCGGCCGAGGTCTTCAGGAGCGCGGAGCCGGCGGCCGGGCCGGTCAGCTCGAACTCGCTGGTGGTGTGGAGGCGGCGGTTGAGCTCGTGCCGGGTGACGGCCGTGAGCTTGCCGGAACGGTTCTCCTCCTGGACGACGACGACGGAGAGACCGTGGGCGGCCCAGGCGATCTCGACCTGCTCGCGGGTCGGGTCGGCGGCGTCGTAGCCCTTGAACATCAGGATTTCGTCGGTGTACTCGTGGTTGGCGACGAGCAGCTGACGGTCCCGCTCCCCGTGGAGGGGGAGGAGGCTCAGGAAGTCGTTGTTGTAGCCGAACTGACCGGCCTGCGCGGCGGCGCTGTGCTTGTCGGCGTCGAAGGCCGGGGCGCCGCGGAGGATCGGCTCGCCCCAGCGGATGACGACGCTCTGGTCGTAGCCGGTCGGGACGGTGACCTTGTCGGCGGTGTTGGGCGCGACGGGCGTGAAGCGCAGACCGCGGGCGCCGTCGCCGGGGCGGCGGCTCTTGGCGGCGGCCGCGGCGGCGCCGCTGGCGGAGCCGTTGGGGGAGCCGGCCGCGACGGCGGGCGTGGAGCCCGAACCGAGGACGGCGCCGCCGGCGGCGGCGGCGACGGTCACGACGGCGGCCGCGCGCACCATGGAGCGGCGGGAGAGGGCGCCGGCTATGACGTCGCCGACGTACTCGTTGTCGCTGGTGTTGGGCACCTCGTGGAAGCAGGCGTCACCACAACGGAACCGGCAGGTGAGGGCGGAACGGCCGCCTCCGTGCGGGTTGGTGCTCAGCAGCGGCAGCAGTTTGCGCACTTGGTCCTCCTCCGGCGCGAAGAGCGCCGCCCCTTGGTCCCGACGTGCTGTCGGGAATTGGTCCGGCGGTGACGTTATGTGCACACATCTGCACGGGGGAGGCCGTGAAGTGAACGCCGAATGAATGAGCGGGAACGGGGGTTGATGGGGGCTCGGTTGGTCGCGGCGCGGCGGTGGCGTTGGGGGTGCGTGTTGATCGCTGGGCGGGGGGGGGTGTTGCTCGCTGCACGTGACCGGCGCGCAGGGGCTGTCAGGCCCGGCACGCAGGGCTTTTGACACGCGCGCGCCCCGGCGCGTGACACAGCCCCGCGCACCTACGTGACCCACCGGGGGCGACACACCCGGGGCCGCTAACCTTACGTGTCCGCCCTGGCCAGGGATGATTCCTCCCAGTACGGACATTCACCGCACTCAACTCATGCGAAAGGCCTCGCCCATGGGCATTCGGAGCTTGCTGCGCAAGGTGTTCGGACGCGATCGTGCGGAACAGCACGCTGTTTCCCCGGCAACCTCCGTCCCGCCCCAGGCGGCCCCGACCGGTGAGGGGGACGGGGCGCGGTCGACGACGACCCCGACGGCGTCCCCGTCGGTCGTGTCGCCGGCGGCGACGACCGCGTCCCCGGCTTCGGCCACCGCTTCGGCCACCGCTTCGGGCCCGCCGGCCAGGACGGCCGCGGAGGCGGACGCGGCCCAGCGGGCGGCGGACGACCTGGTGGCAGCCGCCTTCGACAACCCGAAGGTCCCGGCGGCGAGAACGGCGAGCTCGCCCGCCCGCGCGAAGACGTCTGCGGAGCCGCAGGTCGACTCGGCCGAGCCGGTCACCGCCGAGGAGACGGTTGCCTCCGAGGCGGAGGCGGTGACCGTCACCCCGGCGACGGAGGCCGTCGCGGACGAGACCGTTGCCGAGGAGCCGGCCGCCGAGGAGGCAGTCGCCGAGCAGGTCGCGGCGCCGACGGCGGAGCCCGCCGCGGGGGGCGAGGCCGTCTCCGAGCCGGCGGAGCCGCAGGCGTCGGAGGCAGTCGCGGCGGAGCCGCAGACCGAGACGACGGACGAGCCCGAGGCTCAGGAGGCCGCCGCCCCGGCGGCCGAGGACGCCTCGCCGGCCGAGCAGATCGCGGCGGAGCCGCAGGCCGAGCAGCCCGAGGCTCAGGAGGCCGCCGCCGTGGCGGACGCGTCCGAGGTGGAGGAAGCTCCGGCCGCCGTCGAGGCCCCTGCCACGCAGGAAGCCGACGCCCCGGCCGAGGTCGAGGCCCCGCCGACGGCTGAGGCCAACGACAACGACAACGCGCCCGCCGCCGAGGTCGTGGCGGAGCCGCAGGCCGAGACCACGGACGAGCCCGCGGCCGAGGAGGCCGACACGGCGCCGGAGGCGGAGACGGTCGAGGAGCCCGCGCCGGCCGAGCAGGTCACGGCGGAGCCGTCGACCGACGAGGCCGAGCCCGAGGCCGCCCCGGCCGCCGCCGAGCCCACGGACGTCCCGGAAGCCGCCGCCCCGGCGGAGGCCACCGAGGGCACCCCGTCGGCCGAGCAGACCGAGGAGCCCGAGGCCGGGCCCGAGCCCGTTGTCGCTGCTGACGACGACGAGCCGACCGAGCCCGTCACGGCGGAGCCGGAGGCCGGCACGGCGCCCGAGCCCGTCGCCGACGAGCAGGAGGCCGACGTCCCGGCGCCCGCCGAGCCCGAGGCAACCCCGGTCGCCGCCCAGGCCGAGCCCACCCCCGCCGAACCGGCGCCCTCCACCCGCACCAGCGGCACCACCCCCCTCACGGACGACGCCCCTCAGCTGGTCGACGCGTACGCCGCCGCCGGGGCGGCGCTCACGGAGCGGGGGATCGTCGACCGGCGCGCGGCCGTGTATCTCGTCGTGGACCGGTCCGGTTCGATGCGTGGGTACTTCAAGGACGGGTCCGTGCAGCGGCTCGCCGAGCAGACCGTCGCGCTCGCCGCCCACCTCACCGAGGACGCCGCCGTCACCGCCGTCTTCTTCTCCACCGACATCGACGGCACCGCCGAACTCCGCCCGGCCGGCATCGACGGCCGCATCGACGAGATCAACGCGGGCCTCGGCCGCCTGGGCCGTACCAACTACCACCGCGCCGTCGAAGAGGTCCTCGCCCACCACGAGAAGGCCGACCCCACCCGCCCCGCCCTCGTCGTCTTCCAGACCGACGGCGCCCCCGAGTCCAAGACGGCCGCCGCCCAGGCGCTCGCCGAGGCCGCCGAGCGCCCGATCCACTGGCAGTTCGTGGCGTGGGGCGAGGAGGACAACAAGGCCTTCGACTACCTCCGTAAGCTCACCGCCCCCCGTACCGGCACCTTCCTCGCCGGCCCGACCCCCTCCGAGACCGCCCACGCCGACTTCTACCGCGGGCTGCTCGCCAGCTGGGAAGCCTGACCCGAAGGCACATCGGGCCTGGTGGTGACCGGCAACGTCACCGTCACCACCAGGCCCCCGCCCTCCCCCTCCCCCCGCGCCACCGCACCGACCGTCCCCCCGTGCGCCACCGCGATCGACCGGACGATCGACAGGCCGAGGCCCGCCCCCGGCCCCATCCGGTCGCGCCCCTCCCCCCGCCGGAACGGCTCGAACAGCCCCGGTACGTCATCGGCGGCGACCACCGGCCCCGTGTTGACGACGGTCACCACCCCACCGGCCACACGGACCTCCACCGCCCCGCCCGGCACGTTGTACGCGACCGCGTTCGCGACGAGGTTCCGTACGAGCTGCCCGAGCAGCACCTTGCTCCCTCGTACGACACCGGCGTCACCGGCGTCACACTCCACCCCGTACCCTTCGCACTCCTCCGCGACCACCGCCCCCAGCCGCACCTCCTCCCGCGCCTCAAGGCCCCGCTCGCTCCGCGCGAGCACCAGCAGCCCCTCGATGAGGCGCTCGCTGCGCCGGTTGCTGTCCAGGAGCACCTGCTTGACCTCGGTCGAGTCGTCGAGACCGATCTGGATCGCGGCGCGCTGCGTGGCGAGCGGGGTCCGCAGCTCGTGCGAGGCGTTCGCGATGAACCGCCGCTGACTGTCGAACGCCGCCTCCAGCCGACCCAGCAGCGCGTCGATCGTGTCGCCGAGCTCCTTCAGCTCGTCGTCGGGCCCACGCGCCCCGATCCGGTCATGCAGGTTCCGCTCCGAGAGCCGCCGCGCCCGCGCAGTCATCTCGTGCACCGGTCGCAGCACCCGCCCGGCCGTCCACCACCCCACCGCCACCGCGCCGAAGGCCATGACGACGAGCGCGAGGCAGGACCACATGAGCATCTGCTCGCCCGCCGCCCGGCTGACGTCGTCGCTCAGCCGGTACGCGGTGACCGTCTCGAACGGCGCCACCACCCGCACCCGCGCCGCGATCGCCTCCGCCTCCCCCTCCGTACCGGCCCGGGACAGCAGGTTCACGACGGTGAGCAGACACCCCCCGAGGACGACGAAGACACCCCCGTAGACCAGCGCGATCCGCGTACGGATGGTGGATCCGGACCCAAGCAATCCACTGCTCACAGCGCGTACCCCACTCCCTGCACCGTCCTGATCAGCCCCGGCTCCCCGAGCTTCCCGCGCAGCTTGCTCATGCAGACCCGTACCGCGCCCGTGAACGGATCGGTGTGCGCGTCCCAGGCCCGTTCCAGGAGCTCCTCGGCGGAGACGGTCGCGCCGTCCGCCTCCAGCAGGATCTGGAGTACGGAGAACTCCTTCGGCGACAGGTCGAGCGCCCGCCCGTCCCGCGTCACCTCGCGCCGTACGGTGTCCATGGCCACCCCCGCCCGCTCAAGCCTCGGCGGTACGGGCCGGGCGCTGCGCCGCCGCAGCGCGCGCACCCGGGACACCAGCTCGGGGAACTCGAAGGGCTTGCCCAGGTAGTCGTCCGCGCCGAGATCGAGCCCCTCGATCCGGTCCTCGGTGGTGGCCGACGCGGTCAGCATCAGGATCCGGGTCCGAGCCGTCCGGGCGACGAGCGCGCGGGCCACGTCGTCGCCGTGGACGCGGGGCAGGTCGCGGTCGAGGACGACGACGTCGTAGTCGTGCAGGCCCAGGTAGGCGAGGGCGGCGTCGCCGCTGTAGACGGTGTCGACGGCGAAGCCGGCCCGCCGCAGGCCGGTGGCCAGGAGCTCCGCGAGGACCTCCTCGTCCTCGGCGACAAGTACGCGCATGATCTCTTCCTCGCTGCCGGCCACGTCTCTTTCTAAGCGGGCCAACGTTTCCCGAACCTCTCCGTGCTCCCACCCCCTGGTATCGATGTGAGTGGATCTTCGTACGCCCGTTAGGATTTCGACCATGGCGGCCACTGGATCCGAGAAGCAGGGGGCGAAGGCGTTCTACGTCTCGACCCCCATCTACTACGTCAACGACGCTCCTCACCTGGGCCACGCCTACACGACCGTCGCAGGCGACGTGCTCACGCGCTGGCACCGTCAGCGCGGCGAGAAGGTGTGGTACCTCACCGGCACGGACGAGCACGGTCAGAAGATCATGCGCACGGCCGAGGCGAACAACGTCACGCCCCAGGCCTGGTGCGACAAGCTCGTCGAGGAGGCCTGGAAGCCCCTCTGGGAGCACCTGAACATCGCGAACGACGACTTCATCCGTACGACGGAGAAGCGGCACACGGATCGCGTCCAGGAGTTCGTGCAGGACCTGTACGACAAGGACGAGATCTACAAGGGCGGGTACGAAGGCCCGTACTGCGTGGGCTGTGAGGAGTACAAGCTCCCCGGCGATCTCATCGAGGCGGAGGACGGCACGAAGCTGTGCGCCGTCCACAAGAAGCCGGTGGAGATCCTCAAGGAGGAGAACTACTTCTTCAAGCTGAGCGAGTACGGCCCGAAGCTGCTGGAGTTCTACGAGGCGAACCCGGGCTTCATCCAGCCGGAGTCGGCGCGCAACGAGGTCGTGAACTTCGTCAAGCAGGGCCTTGAGGACCTGTCGATCTCGCGCTCGACGTTCGACTGGGGCGTCCCGGTGCCGTGGGACGACAAGCACGTCATCTACGTGTGGATCGACGCGCTCCTGAACTACGCGACGGCGGTCGGCTACAACGAGAACCCGGAGAAGTTCGACGAGACCTTCCCGGCCAACGTCCACCTCATCGGCAAGGACATCCTGCGCTTCCACGCGGTGATCTGGCCGGCGATGCTGATGGCGCAGGGCCTGCCTGTCCCGGGCAGGGTGGCCGCGAACGGCTGGCTGATGGTCGGCGGCGAGAAGATGTCGAAGTCGAACCTGACCGGCATCAAGCCGCAGGACCTGACCTCGCACTTCGGCGTGGACGCGTACCGCTGGTACTTCCTGCGCGCGATCGCGTTCGGCCAGGACGGCTCGTTCTCGTGGGAGGACTTCACCGCCCGCTACACGAGCGAGCTGGCGAACGACTACGGCAACCTGGCGTCGCGCGTCGCGGCGATGGTCGGCAAGTACTTCGAGGGCGCCCTGCCGGCCGCGGCGGCCGACGGTGACGCGGAGAGGGCGATCCACGAGGGCCTGGCGAAGGCCGTCGCGACGGCCGACCAGAAGATCGGCGAGGAGCTGGACTTCCAGGGCGGCATCCTGGCGATCTTCGACTTCGTGAAGCAGGTCAACGGCTACATCACGGAGCAGGAGCCGTGGAAGGTGGCGAAGGACGACTCGCCGGAGGGCCAGGCCCGTCTGGCGACGATCCTCTACACGGCGGCCGAGTCCCTCCGGGGCGTCGCGGTCCTGCTGAACGCGATCATGCCGGAGACCTCCCAGCAGCTCTGGGACTCCCTGGGCGCGGAGGCCTCCCTCGGCGCGCTGGCGGCCCAGCCGGTCCAGTCGGCCGGCGAGTGGGGCCAGCTCCCGGCGGGCGCGACGGTGACGAAGGGCGCGGTGCTGTTCCCGCGCCTGGAGGAACCGAAGAAGGACTGACGTACTGACGGTACGTACGTACGCACACGCCTGTGGCCGCCGCCTCCGTTTCCGGGGTCGGCGGCCACGGCCGTTGATCAGACCGCGTCCGGGTGGCCGAACAGGACCGGTCGCCACGGCGGTTGGCATACGGTCTAGGGCATGTCCATGCCGCCGCCCTCAGGGCCTTACGCACACCAGAGCCCCCCGCACCCGGCGTACCCGCCCCCGGCGTACCCGCAGCCGGCGTACCCGCAGCCGAATCCGTACGGGCCCGGCCCCGCGCAATCGCCGTACCACCCGCCGCAGGGTGCCTGGGGCGCGCCCCCGCCCCCACCTCCGCCGAAGAAGAACCGGACCGGTCTGATCCTCGGGATCGTCGCCGCGTCCATCGCCGGTGTGGTGACGCTTTCATGGATCGGTAACGGGGCCCTCCGGGGCGGCGCGGGCTCTGCGGCCGCCTACCCCGCCGCAACGCACCGGCTCGCCCTCCCGAAGACGCTGTTGGACGGCCGGTACACACTCGCCGACGACCGCTCGGGCCAGGCCGACGCCGGGCTCGACAACGCGAGCGAGGCAGTCATCCGCGACCCGAAGGGCGTGATGGGCCAGTACACGAGCGCCGGGGAGGGCGGGGCCGGGGTTCTGGTCGTCTCCGGCCTGTACGGGCGGATCAAGGATCCGGACCTGGCCAGGGAGAAGATCCTCAAGGGTGCCGGCGACTCGGCGGGCACCAGCGTGCTCGTCCCGCCGAAGGACGTCACCCCGTCCGGGGCGGATACGACGGTGACATGCCAGATCCTGGCCACGGAGCAGTCGGGCGGAGGCCGGGTGACCTACCCCATGTGCGCATGGGCGGACGACAACACCAACGCCGCCGTCGCCGAGATGACGGCGGAGTCCGCCGGCCTGAACCCGGAGTCCGTCGACCTGACGAAGGCGGCCCAGACCACCCTCAAGGTCCGCGAGGAGACGCGCCGCCCACTCGGCTGACCGCGGAGCCGGCGCCGGTAGCGGGCGGCGGCGAGGCCGAAGACGGCGTCAGCATGTGTACGCAGGCGGGGAGACCCGGAATCCAGAAGGCTGGGTTCCGGTTTTCTCGTGACGGCGAGGGTCAGTGCGCCCAGTCCTTGAGCGGTCCGGTGTCCAGGTCGAAGCCCACCGGGTCCGGAAGCGTGACCGTCTTGCCCGAAGGTCACGGCCGTGACCACGTCGTAGCGGCCTTCGCCGGGCTGCGAGTGGACCCTGACCTCGCCGTTCGCGCGGTCGATCAGCAGGTAGACGGGGATGCCGGCCTCGGCGTACGCGCCGAGCCTTCACCCCCGTGGGTGACACAGCCGGTTCACAAGCGGTCACGAACGGCCCAGGTCCCGGGCCTGGCGTGCCGCGCATGAGCGTGAGTCGTGAGGGACGCGGGGATTGCCTGTGCCGCCGGTTGCCGGGTTGCCGGCCGGGGGCGAGGTGGCGCTCGCGCCGGTGCCGGTGGATCGGGGGGCTTTGTGGTGGCCCGCGGAGCGGGACATGGTGCGGGCGGGTGGGGGCCAGGTCCTGGATACCCGGGCCGTGTGGCCGTTGGGGTTGCTTGTGGCGGGGGCCGCCCTCGGGGCGGGTGGGAGCGTGGAGGAGATCACCGGGCTCGCGCGGCAGATCGCGGCGCACCCGGACCGGCGGGCTTCCCGTACCCCCTCGCCCGGGCCGGCCGTCTCGGTCCGGTACGGGACCGCGGGCGCGAAAGGCGAGGCGCGGGCCGGATTTGCGCACGTACGGAGGGCGTTGGCGGCCCTGGACGCGGCACGGCGAGACGGTGACCGGGAGCCCCAGGCCCACACCAAGGCCCTGCTCGCCGTCATGACCACGCTTCAGGACACCGGGCTGCCGGCCGCGGCCCTGTCCCTGGACCGGCTCCGTGGTCAGGACGTGCCCGTGTGGGTCTCGTCCGGGTCGACGCCCATCGTCAGCGTGGCGACCACGCCCTCCGCGATCTTCCCCTTCGGGTACTTGAGGACGAGCAGACCGCCCTCGGCCCCGTTGCCCGGGTAGATGGTGTCCGCGTCGAGCGTCGTACGTTCCGTCGTGCTGGTGGAGTACGGCGCGACCTTCGCGGAGTCCAGGACGGCGGACTCGGCGAAGAAGAGCTGCCCGGTGTGAACGGTGCGCCCGCCTTCGTACCCGGAGGTGGTCATGGTGCCCCCGACATGCACCTTGGTGTGGATGTGGACGCACCGCCCGCGATACCACCCGGGGAAGACGGTCGTGAACGTCACGGACCCGTCCTTGTCGGTGAGCTGGGTCCCGCGCAGATACCGCTTGGAGTCACTGATCCCGGCGGTCCCACCGCCGCCACCGCCACCGCGGCTCTGACTCTCGTACCCGGAGTAGAGCCCGAGCGCGTCGCAGTGCCAGACGTCGACGGCGGCGTTCGGCAACGGCTTGCAGCTGACGGAGTCGATCACCGTCAGCTTCAGGGTCAACGGAATGCCGGTCCGGTCCTCGGTGATGTCCCGCCGGATCTTGTCGGCGTCGATGTAGTACGGCCCCTCGGTGGTCTCGGCGGTCAGCCGGTAACACCCCGCACCGGCAGCCGTCGTGGCCGCGCCAGTCGTCGCCCGGGCCGCACCACCGGACTCCTCACCCGCGCCGCCCGACTCCCCCGCCGAACACCCGGCGAGCGCCGCACCCCCCACACCCGCCACGAGCCCACCCCCGGCAAGCAGGACCCTGCGCCTCGACATGCCCGTCTTGTTTTCGCTCATGCCGGCAAGGCTAGAAACCCCGCCTGTGAAATCCCTGAGCCCCGCCTGTGAGTCGCCTTTCGGAAACGGCCTTTTGTTCGTTGCTCGTGGAAACGCTCGCATGACAGCATGTGTGAGTGACTCAGCAGGGGGACGACATACCGAGGCCTCAACGGGTCTCGAAGCTGACCGAATTGGCCGATGCTCCGCTTCCGGCGGCACCGGCGGCACCGGCCGCGGAACTGGTGGACGAACTCACGGCTGCGCGCCGGACGTTTGCGCGGTTGCTCGGCGAATTCCGGCGTACGGCCGTCCTGGTGCCGTTCGACGCGTACGGATCCCTGTGGACGGCGGACTTCAACGGCGTCCGGTGGATCTGCGCGTTCTCGGACGAGGAGGCGCTGGCGCGGTTCGCGGTGGCGCAGGGGGACGCGGGGCGGGAGTGGACGTACCGGACGGTCCTGGGCGCGCGGCTGCTGGATGTGATGGTGCCGATGCTGCCTGGTCCGGGCGGGGTGGCGCTGGACGCGGGCAGTGCGGACGGGATGGTGTTTCCGCCGGTGGCGGGGATCGTCCCGGATGATGTGGCGGTGGATCTCGGGGGAACGGGGACGCAGTGAGTGGGAGTGGGAGCGAGCCTGAGCTCGCGGCGCCGGCGGCGGCGCTGGCGGAGATCGTGAAGGGCATCGATCTGGCGCACGCCGAGCTGAAGGACCTCGGCATGATCGGCCAGGCGTCGACGGGTCGGGGATTCTCGGATCTGGCTTTGTCGGGGCTTGAGTTGGGGCACGGCGGTCTGACGTCGGAGTTCGAGACGTTCTGCAACCGGTGGGAGTGGGGCGTACGTGCGCTGACCCTGCGGGGAAACGGTTTTGCGCAGGGGGTCGGCCTGTCGGCGGGCTCGCTCGCGGAGCAGGAGCAGTACATCAAGGACTCGTTCAAGATCGGGGTGAACTCGCTCAACGGCAACCCGCATCTGTCCGAGGACGAGGTCAAGCAGATGCGCTGGGACACGATCCGTGACCAGCGCATGTGGGACAACGCCGACTACAGCCGGGAGTCGTTCACCGAGGCCCACCAGGAGGTCGAGCAGACCTGGAAGAACACCGCGTACGACGTCGAGGACTCGATGCTCGACTCGTTGGAGCGCTCGGGCGTACTGGACCCGCAGCGCCGTGACGCGGCGGACGAGGAGCTCAAGGACCTGCTCGATCCCGATCAGGCGACGATCGACCAGGCCGAGCAGCCGCGGTGGGGGGAGAGCCGCTGATGGTGGACTGGGACTGGGGCGGTCTGGCCGACAAGGCGGTCGACAAGATCGGCGACGGCATCGACAAGGGCAAGGAGCTTGTCGGTGAGGGCGTCGACTATGTGACCGACAAGGCCGGCCAGGGCCTGCGGCACTACGGGTACGACGGCCTTGCCGAGGAGGTCGAGGACTGGGGGGACAGGACCGCGTCCTCCCTGGGTGCGCAGGTCGGCGAGCAGCAGCTCGGGCAGACCGAGGAGGCGAACGAGCTCGTCCACGGCATGCCGGAGAAGATTGCCGGGGCGGTGCAGAACCTCCGGGACTTCCAGACGGCGTTCGACCTGGTCGGCGGCGGGATGAAGAAGCTGGACTCGGCCCACTGGAAGGGCGAGGCGGCCAACGCGTTCCGGGAGAAGTTCACGACGCTGCCGACCGACTGGCTCCATGCGGCGGACGCGATGGAGGACGCGGCCAAGGCGTTGGAGACGTACTCCAAGGCGGTGGTGACCGCGCAGGGCAAAGCGCGTGAGGCGATCGCGCTGTACAAGGAGGGGGACAAGGACTCCAAGTCGGCGGTCGACACGCACAACAAGAAGGTCGAGGCCTACAACGCGGCCCGCGGCGGCGACAGTCCGCTGCCGCACCCGGGGACGTACTCCGACCCGGGCAAGGCCAAGCGGCAACGCGCGCGGGAGATCCTGAACGACGCCCGGACCGCGCGGAACGAGGCCGGCGAGACCGCCAAGACCGCGGTGCGCGCGGCACTGGCGCACGCGCCCAAGGAGCCGACGGGCCGCGAGCGGGCCAAGCTCGAACTGATGGACTACGGCCTGGGCCAGAGCATCGAGCTCGCCCACATCGGCGGCGGCATGGTCAAGGGCACGGCAGGCCTGGTCAACTTCGTCCGCTCGGTGAACCCGGCCGACGCGTACAACCTGACCCACCCGGCCGAGTACTACAAGGGCGTCAACATGACGCTCGCCGGCCTGGTCTCCACGGCGGCGAACCCGGACCGGGCCCTGAAGAACGCCTGGGACGCGGCGAAGGGCGACCCGGCGGAGTTCTTCGGCCGGGTGGTGCTTGAGGTGCTGGGGACGAAGGGCGGCGGGGTCATCAAGGGCGGCCTACGAGCCGGCCTGGACTCCGCGAAGCGCCCGCCGGACGGGAAGGTCCAGGCGGACGGGAACAAGCCGAGCGGCAGCCGCCCGGACCAGGAGAAGGACCCGGCCACCGCCGGCAAGGAGTGCAGCAAGACGGAGTGTGCGGGCGACCCGATCGACATCGCGACGGGCCGCATGCTGCTGCCCCAGACGGACATCACCCTGCCCGGCTCACTTCCTCTCGTCTTCCGGCGCAATCACGACTCCTCACGCCGCTCGGGCCGTTGGTTCGGCCCGACGTGGTCGTCCACGGTGGACCAGCGGCTGGAGATCGACGCGGAGGGCGTCATCTTCAGCTGCGACGAGGGCAGCCTCCTCGCGTACCCCCACCCGGCCCCCGGCGTCCCGGTCATGCCCACGCACGGGCGGCAGTGGCCCCTGGACCGGGTCGAGGACGGCTATACGATCACCGACCCCGGCACAGGCAGGGTCTGGCACTTCACCGACCACAGCGCCGAGCTCGCGCTCCCGGCCCAGATCGACGACCGCAACGGCCGCTGGATCACCTTCGAACACGATGCGGCGGGCGCCCCGACGGCGATCGTCCACCACGGCGGGTACCACCTGAAACTCACCACGAGCGAAGGCCGCGTAACGGCCCTCCACCTCGCGGAGGCGGCAGCGGACGGATCCGACCAGGAGATCCTGCGCTACGGCTACACGGACGGCCACCTGACTGAGGTCACGAACTCCTCCGGCCGCCCGTTGCGCTTCGGGTGCGACGAGCACGGCCGGATCACCTCGTGGACGGACACCAACGGCAGCCACTACGACTACGTCTACGACGACAAGGACCGCTGCACCTATCAGTCGGGCACCAACGGACACCTCGAAGCCACGTTCACCTGGGACGACGTCGATCGCGCGACCGGACTCCGCCTGACGACGCTGACCAACAGTCTGGGCCACACCGAGCGTCGCCTGATCAACGACCGCGCCCAGGTCGTCGCGGAGATCGACGCACTGGGCGCGGTCACCCGCTCCGAGTACGACCGCCACAACCACCTCCTGGCGCGCACGGACCCGCTGGGCCACGTCAGCCGCGCCACGTATGACGAGCACGGCCACCTGACCCTCTGGGAGCGCCCGGACGGCCGCCAGGAACGAGCCGAGTACAACGAACTCGGCCTCCCGATCCGCATCGTCGGCACGGACGGCAATGTCACCCGCCAGACCTTCGACGAGCGCGGCAACCGCACGTCGGTGACGGACCCTTCGGGCGCGACGACGAAGTTCGCGTACGACGCGGCCGGCGGGCTCACGACGGTGACGGACCCACTCGGCGCCACCACCCATCTGGTCCTGGACCGCGCGGGCCTCCCGGTCTCGGTCACAGACCCGCTGGGCGCCACGACCCGCTACGAACGGGACGCCTTCGGCCGCCTGGTACGAATCACCGACCCCCTCGGCGCGGTGACGCGGCTGGAGTGGACGGTCGAGGGCCGGCCGTCCCGGCGCACCGCGCCCGACGGCACGGTGGAGTCCTGGACGTACGACGGCGAGGGCAACTGCCTCAGCCACACGGACGCGATGGGCGGCACGACCCGCTTCACGTACACCGACTTCGACCTGCTGACCTCCCGCACCGACCCGGACGGAGTCCGCCACGAGTTCTCCCACGACGCGAACCTGCGGCTGACCCGGGTGACCAACCCGCAGGGCCTGACGTGGGACTACGCCTACGACGCGGCGGGCCGACCGGTCACGGAGACGGACTTCGACGGCCGGGTTCTGAGCTACGCGTACGACGGCGCCGGCCGTCTGACGTCCCGTACGAACGCCCTGGACCAGACAGTCCACTTCGAGCTCAACGCGCTCAGCCAGGTGGTCCGCAAGGACGCGGCGGGCGCGGTCACGACGTTCGAGTACGACATCTTCGACGAACTCGCGGTGGCGACCGGCCCGGACGCGAAGCTGGAACGCCTCCGGGACCGCCACGGTCGGCTTGTCTCGGAGACCGTGAACGGCCGTACGCTCGCCTTCACTCATGACGCAGTGGGCCGCCGAACGGGACGGACGACGCCGGGCGGATCGACGAGCACATGGTCGTACGACGCGGCGGGCCGCCGCTCGGAACTGACCGCATCGGGCCGCACGCTGGCCTTCACCTACGATGCTCTGGGCCGTGAAACCTCCCGCCACATAGCCGATTTCGCCGAACTGACCTCCTCGTTCGACACGATGGGCCGCCTCACCGCGCAGGAGATCACGTCCCGGGGCAGCCGCCTCCAACACCGCGCCTACACCTACCGCGCGGACGGCGGCCTGGTCGGCATCATGGACGATCTCTCCGGTACCCGCGGCTTCGACCTGGATGTGGCGGGCCGTGTAACGGCCGTCCACGCGCACGACTGGACGGAGCGGTACGCCTACGACTCCGCCGGCAACCAGACGCAGGCGTCCTGGCCGTCGAGCCACCCGTCCCACGACTCGACCGGCCCGCGCGCCTACACGGGCACGCGTCTCACCCAAGCCGGGTCGGTCCGCTACGAACACGACGCCCAGGGCCGCACCGTCCTGCGCCAGAAGACCCGCCTCTCCCGGAAACCGGACACGTGGCGCTACGCGTGGGACGCGGAAGACCGCCTGACGTCGGTGACGACACCGGACGGCACGGTCTGGCGGTACGCGTACGACCCGCTGGGCCGCCGAATATCGAAACAGTCCGCCCTGGAGACGGTCCACTTCACGTGGGACGGCACGACCCTCTGCGAACAGACGACGGCCGACGTCACCCTCACCTGGGACCACGCAGGCCTACGCCCCCTGACCCAGACGGAACGCCGCACGGACTCGACCGACGACCGCTTCTTCGCCATCGTCACCGACCTGATCGGCACCCCGACGGAACTGGTCTCCGAATCGGGCGAAGTGGCCTGGCGCACCCGCACGACGCTCTGGGGCACAACCACCTGGAACAGATCGGCCTCGACCTACACCCCTCTCCGCTTCCCGGGCCAATACTTCGACCCGGAGTCAGGCCTCCACTACAACCACTTCCGCTACTACGACCCGGAATCGGCGCGCTACCTCAGCCAGGACCCCCTCGGCCTGGCCCCGGCGGACAATCCGAGAACGTACGTCCACAACCCGCACACGTGGAGCGACCCGCTGGGGCTCGTGCCATGTCCGGATCCGACGCACAAGTATTCGGAAACCAGACGTGAGGCATTCCGAGAGGCGAAGCGCGACCTGGGGATCCCGATGTCCCAGCACCCGGACGAACTCCGCAAGGTCCCCATGACCAATCGCAACGGACAACAGGTCATGACGGATGACGGCCGACCAGTTATAACCCGCGAATATATCTACACTCGAGCCGACGGAAGTCGCGTGATCATCCAAGATCACTCGGCAGGGCACTACTACCACGAAGGCGGCGTCGGGGATCAGGGTCGCCATCTCAACGTGAGACCCATCGAGAACCCCCGGAACGGTCATGTCCCTGGAACGGCGCGGCACTACGAGTATTGACAGGAAAAATCGATGACTTGGACCTCACTTCTCACAAACCCTTTGGGGATTGAGAATATCTACGGTGGCTACGTACCGGAGCTCACAGCCGTACACCTCCACGAAATCAACTTCAGCAGGGAGGGGCCGATGATGGCGCTAAGGTTTGACATGCCGTCCTATCCGGAAACGCCGCCTAAGAAATGGGCGGTCCAAGGCTTCAATACCGTTCAGGTGACCCTGACATTCGCCGGAGTGCAAGATGTTTCGCTGACCGGGTTCACATTCGACCCCGTGGTCGACATCGCCATGAGTCGGGGCGACGGAGTGAGATTGGAGATCCACTCGGCTTCAATCCGGCTTCGGGCATCTGCGGATGCCGCGCACATGGCAGAGATCTCCGCCTACAGGACGGTCGACGAAGACCCCTTGGCATGACTTGTACAGCCGGCCTGTCACCGTGATCGCCGCACCGAAACAGTGTGCCGGGCTATCTGTACCTCCTCGAGCCCGCCTATCCCAACGACAATGGGGACCTCATCGAATGGGCGAGACGCATGGCTGCGGCGAGGGCCAGGTCAGGTTCCCTGGCGCCTCACTCGAGAACCTGGAGAAGCACCTGCTGATACCCGAGGCGAGGTCCTGCTCGCCGGAGTGCTGGGAGCAGGTGCGTGACATCGCTGTAGGCGGCATGCAACGCCATGACCTCGCCGACGAAGCCAGGCTCCAATGGGGCCGTCTCGCCCTCTCCGCGATCTCGAAGAAGTACCGGGAGGATCTGCCCCAGCGGGCGATGGCCGAGTCAGCCAGCGTCCGTGCCTACATGATCAAGGAGTTCGGGCTCAGCAACGCTGACCCGGCCAGGAATCTCTCCGCTCTCTGTTCGGACGTCCTGCGGGACTTGGGGGGGTCGCTGGAGGTGGCCGCGCGGCTGGCGGGAGAGTGGCGGACAGCGCCACCGGAGCAGATGCTTCAACTGCGCCGTATCAAGAACATGCTGACCCCGTTGCTCCCAATCCGGGCGCTCTTGGAGGGCGATGACCCTGCCATGCAGGATATCCGCTTCTGGCTGGAACTCGTCCCGATGCTTCCTTGAGCGAGCGTTACACGCTGTCTAGTACTCCAGCTGTAGATCGTGATCCTGCTGGTGGGGGCGGGTTCGGGAACGGGTACGGCCACCGATGATCATC
>NZ_JAUPWM010000329.1:0-296 GCF_032436795.1 Streptomyces sp. P9(2023) | reverse complement strand
GACATCGCCAGGATGAAGCACCAGGCGATCGTCGGGAACATCGGTCACTTCGACAACGAGATCGACATGGCCGGCCTGGCCGCCACCCCCGGGATCGTGAAGGACGAGGTCAAGCCCCAGGTCCACACCTGGACGTACCCGGACGGCAAGGTCGTCATCCTCCTGTCCGAGGGCCGTCTGCTGAACCTGGGCAACGCGACCGGCCACCCGTCCTTCGTGATGTCGAACTCGTTCGCGGACCAGACCCTGGCCCAGATCGAGCTCTTCACCAAGCCGGAGCAGTACCCGACCGACGT
>NZ_JAUPWM010000328.1:0-298 GCF_032436795.1 Streptomyces sp. P9(2023) | reverse complement strand
GACCTTTGTTATCTAAATTACGAGCCAAGTTTACGTGCAAGACAGCACCTTGAGCGTATTAAAAAATCAAAACAAAACGCGACTCCCACCGCCAAGTAGTAAGTCGCAATCACAAAAAATATTATCTAAGGAGAATATACCATGACAGAAACAAAAATTAAAGAAGAATCCTCTAATGAGGGAGTTGCCACTGAGATGGCCCAGAAGAAAACAGATGGTCTCTTGAAAAAATTGGTTGAGATCACAGCAAAAGTCGAACGGATCCCCAAAAATGGATGGAACGATCGCCAGAAGTATC
>NZ_JAUPWM010000327.1:0-299 GCF_032436795.1 Streptomyces sp. P9(2023) | reverse complement strand
ATATCGGAAGTGTATCTTGGGGTTATCACCATGGCGTTGAGCACGTATTACCTACCGAGGCTTGCCTCATTAACAGGGGTTGATGCCATTGTTAGTGAAATCCATAAAACAGCACGAGTTATCTTGCCGATTGTAATAGTGTTGGCGCTAGGGGTTTATTTACTGCGTGATGTGGCTATTTGGTTACTATTTACCGAAGAATTTAAACCTGCACGTGATCTCTTTGCTGTGCAACTGTGCGGTGATGTAATGAAAATCGCAAGCTGGTTATATGCTTATCCAATGTTATCACGCGGTGC
>NZ_JAUPWM010000326.1:0-299 GCF_032436795.1 Streptomyces sp. P9(2023) | reverse complement strand
CGCAGTTGTGACTGACATTCTTTCAGCAGATTGCGAAGATGTCGTACTGTTTTCTTCAGCTTGTACGTTTCACTGTATTTTCGCCAAGCGACGATGTGAAATGTATCGGTGAGTGCAAATGCAACAGCACCTGCTGTAAACAGCATTAACTTACCTGATAACTCATGATCGAGTGGCATCACGTAAGCAGTGGCAACAGCGTCCACACCTGCAAAGATGAAAAAGCTGACCGCACACAGTACGACCAGCGATATAAGAAGGCGAATGCCTGATGACATAGGTAGTTCCTCTGGTTCAAG
>NZ_JAUPWM010000325.1:0-299 GCF_032436795.1 Streptomyces sp. P9(2023) | reverse complement strand
CGCGACTGGTCGATCTTCACCCAGACCTATGGCCAGCCGCTGCGGGTGGGGAAATGGCATTCCGGGGCCAGCGAGGGCGAAAAGGATCTGCTCTTTCGGGCGGTGGCCAATATCGCCGGCGATTGCGCGGCGATCATCCCGGCCAGCATGGAGCTGGAATTTGTCGAATCAAAGACCGTGGGCGCTTCGGCCGATCTTTACGAAAAGCGCGCCGACTGGCTCGACCGGCAAATTTCCAAGGCCGTGCTGGGCCAGACGGCTACCACCGACGCCATCGCCGGTGGTCATGCGGTCGGGCA
>NZ_JAUPWM010000324.1:0-300 GCF_032436795.1 Streptomyces sp. P9(2023) | reverse complement strand
CAAATATCGAACAAAGTCACAGCAAATACGAAAGGATGACTTTTATGGCCACTATCAAATCCTACACACTGAAAGACGGTACTGAGAAATGGGAATTCTTTGTATCAAAGGGCCGTAGCAAGGCTACCGGAATGCCCATTAGTATTCATAAGCGAGGGTTCGCCAATAAAACTGCAGCTGTAAATGCTGCGGCTATTGTCCAAGGTCAGCTAAAATCCGGCGAATATCTTGAAAAGAATCCGGAAAAACTACGGCTTGGTGACTTTATGGACTATTGGATTGAAAACTACAAGAATAAAG
>NZ_JAUPWM010000323.1:0-300 GCF_032436795.1 Streptomyces sp. P9(2023) | reverse complement strand
CCCAAGGAACGGTGGCTGCCTGATACCGGAAGTCATCCGCTACTCAACCGGCGTGGATCTAATCAAATATACAGTTGATGCAGCTTTAGGATTGGGTTGCAACGAACTTGGGATGAAGCCAACTCAAGGTTACTGGTCAAGCTATATGGTTCATGCCATCGAAGATGGTGTCTTCAAAGAGCTTTGGTTATCGGAGCGTGCCAAAGAATATATTGTAGAGCAGGATATTCAAGTGAAACCAGGTGATCAGGTATCAAAGTTCAGCGGTTCGCATGACACTCTTGGCACCATGATTCTGAA
>NZ_JAUPWM010000322.1:0-300 GCF_032436795.1 Streptomyces sp. P9(2023) | reverse complement strand
GTAGGCTCTAAAAATGTCTTAAATTATTTTAATTCTCCTTTTTCAGGTGATCCTAATAATTATGGTAGTAATCGAGGTGCTTCAGATATTGAGGAGTTTGAATTACAACAAGCTAAAATCATTGAAGCACTATATCGAATGAATGCTGATATTGTTGGCCTGCTAGAAATGGAGAATAATGGGTTTGGTAAAAAGTCAGCGATTGCACAATTAGTAAATGAGTTAAATGATCGTTATCGCTGTAATGACAATACCGATAACAATGTGTATCAATTTGTCGCTATCGATTCAAATAATGAC
>NZ_JAUPWM010000115.1:0-697 GCF_032436795.1 Streptomyces sp. P9(2023) | reverse complement strand
GTTTCCTTTAAAAGATTTAAAGGTTTTAGGTGAGAAATACGATGGACTTTATTTTAGAGATTTAGAAAGAACTCAACAGCGTAGTATCAGAGAGTATGCAATAACTGCCTATTTAATTGATATGGATAAAGATACTGATAATTCAAATGTGTTAGTTGAACTGTTTCATAGAATTAACACCTATGGTGTGAAATTAAGTCCTCAAGAAATTCGTTCAGCGATGAATCAGGGAAGTTGCGTTAAGTTTTTGCGTTATATATCTGCAAAAAATGAGTTTAAAAAAGCCACGCATCACAAAGTTAAACCAGATAGGCAGAAAGATATGGAACTGTGTCTATCCGCCTTATCTTTTATGGTAAATGGACACCATAAATTTGGTACAAAAAATTATGAAGGCTATGATGAATTTTTGTCTCAAGCAATGAAGCGACTCAACTCACATAAGTTAAGTGTTAATGAAACAGAGGACCTTGATGGAGGGAACTCTTCTTTAGCCGCAGGAACCAGCACTTATTATTATGAGTTAGAGCGAAGATTTACACAGGGTTTAGAATTGGCCTACGAAATTTTCGGTACTAGTGCTTTTAGAAAGTCACTAAATAGTAGAAACGCACCAATTAGTAAACAGCTATTTGAACTGATTGTGTCATATTTCTCGTTACTTAATTCTGAGCAAATTGAGCAGCTCAAGGCCAAT
>NZ_JAUPWM010000321.1:0-302 GCF_032436795.1 Streptomyces sp. P9(2023) | reverse complement strand
CGTTGCGCCTCGCGCTGACAGAGAAGCGCGGGAAGCGGGCCGCGTACCTGGTCGAGCCGTTGCGACTCGCAAAGCCTGCGCCGACCGTGGATGTGTCAGCGATCACCGACCGCGACGAACTGCGCGCCCTGTGGCAGGACGCCGACGAGGCCACGCGTGCCGCGATCCAGAGTCGCGTCGCCGAACTGCCCGACGAGGGCCTGATCGTGCCGGAGGGCGAGTCGTGACCGGCGTCACGACCAGCATCAGTCCGTGGGGTCATATCCAGCGCACCATCGTCGGGGACACCGGAGCCGTCGAGA
>NZ_JAUPWM010000320.1:0-303 GCF_032436795.1 Streptomyces sp. P9(2023) | reverse complement strand
TGTTGGTTCCCATCGGGGCAAAGTGGCCGTAGTACAGGTCGCTCAGCATGCCTTGCCGGTAAACCACCACGCCGGAGCCGGAGGGGCCAGGGTTAGGGTCGCACGCCCCATCACAGAAAATCTCGACATCGACGGCGCTCAGGGTCTTCTGAGTCGGAGCCTTTGGCGTTTTCGCGGCCGTTTTCTTGGTGGAGCGGCTGCCACTTGCTTTGTGAGCTGGCGCCTTGGCCGTTCTGGCAAACGCCTGGTGGGCAGCCTCTTCACTTTGGAAAGACTTATAGCGTGCGGAGGGGAACCCTTTAA
>NZ_JAUPWM010000319.1:0-303 GCF_032436795.1 Streptomyces sp. P9(2023) | reverse complement strand
TGAAGCTCGCCTTCCTGTTGCACACGGTGTACGGCATTAAAGATATGACGTATGCGTTGTTGGCTCAGGTGAGTGAGGAGAAGGCTAAGGGGTATTTAGCTGAAGAGGGCTTGGTAGAGACAAAAAGCGCTGCTGATAGTAGAGAAATAAAATATAAAAACCACAATACATCGGCAGAAATTACTTCAGATATAAGCGGCCCCAGGGTGATTGAGCTTAATGAAAGAGCTTGTTTGAATAAAGATATTTTTTTTAATTTATAAGGTCCTAGAAACTTTTAATTGTATTAGGTGAGGAAATGGT
>NZ_JAUPWM010000318.1:0-303 GCF_032436795.1 Streptomyces sp. P9(2023) | reverse complement strand
GCCCGCAAGGAGGAGGCCTTGCGGGCGTTGGGGTGGCGAGTCTTGATCGTGTGGGAGTGCGAGACTCGCGATTTGCCTACGCTGGAAGCTCGGCTACGGCATGAGTTCGATCTCTCTGCCGCTGACGTAGTGTCTCGACGTGACGAATGAAACTCAGCCCAATCACTTTTCCCAACCGAACTGGGACGGCGTTTCCAATCATGCGGCCTGTAGTCTTGAAGTAAATGGGCTGGTCAGGTGGAGTAAAGCGGTAATCTCTAGGGAACGATTGCAGCATGGCGGCCTCTCTCAAGCTGATAGCGC
>NZ_JAUPWM010000017.1:0-131467 GCF_032436795.1 Streptomyces sp. P9(2023) | reverse complement strand
GCCGATGCCCGGGCAGCCGATTCCCGGTCAGCAGATGCCCGGTCAGCAGATGCCGGGGCAGCCGATGCCCGGGCAGCCGATTCCCGGTCAGCAGATGCCCGGTCAGCAGATGCCGGGGCAGCCGATGCCCGGGCAGCAGCCGTACCCGCCACAGCCCATGCCGGGACAGCAGATGCCCGGTCAGCCCATGCCCGGTCAGCCCATGCCCGGGCAGGCCGACCCCGGTCAGCAGCCGTACCCCCCGCAGCAGGCGCAGCCGTACGCGCCCCAGCCGTACCCCCAGGCCCAGGCGCAGCCGTACCCCCAGCCCTACCCGCCGCAGGCCGGTCAGCCCGGCCAGCCCGGCGTCCCCCAGGGCTGGCAGCAGCCCCCGGCCCAGCCGGGAGCCCCGCAGCCGCCCGCCGATCCGAACGCGCCCGTACCTCCGCCCGCCGGTTGGCCGCAGCAACAGCCGCAGCAGGGCCAGCAGACGCCTCCGCAGCCTCCGCCAGCCCCTCAGCAGTAAGGCGTCACAGGAGTAGACCAATGAGGCCCCGCACCGGCTCCCCGGTGCGGGGCCTCCTCGCATTCCCGCAGTCCACAAGGGGTTTGAGTCATCGTTGACGACCCTCGTCCAGCGCTGATAAACCTTCGCTTCACCAGTTGGCGCCCAAGATCCACGACGCGAGGTACGTCCTATGGTCATGGTCACGAAGGTCCCGCCCCGCCCCGCCGCCCCCCGAAGAATCGCCGCCCGACTCCCCCGGCTGCTCCTCGCCGCAGGCGTCGCCGCCACCGCGCTCACCGCCGTCCCGCAGGTCAGCGCCCCGTCCGCGCACGCCGCCGACGGTGACGCGAAGAGCGGCGGCACCACCCTCACCGTCGCCGTCTCGCAGAGCGTCGACTCGCTGAGCCCGTTCCTCGCCCAGAAGCTCGTCTCGACCAGCATCCACCGTCTGGCGTACGAGTACCTGACGAACTACGACGCGAAGGACGCCAAGCCGATCCCGGGTCTGGCGACCGAGTGGAAGCCCTCGGCCGACAAGCTGACCTGGACGTACACGATCCGCAAGGACTCGAAGTGGTCCGACGGGAAGCAGGCCACCGCCGAGGACGCCGCCTGGACCTTCAACAAGATGATGACGGACGAGAACGCCGCCACCGCGAACGGCAGCTTCACGGCCAACTTCAAGAAGGTCACCGCGCCCGACCCGCAGACGCTCGTCATCGAGCTGAAGAAGCCGCAGGCCACGATGACGGCGCTCGACGTGCCGATCGTGCCGAAGCACGTCTGGGAGACGGTCGGCGACTTCTCGAAGTTCAACAACGACCAGCAGTTCCCGGTCGTCGGCAACGGCCCCTTCGTCATCACGGACTTCAAGGTCGACCAGTACATCAAGATGAAGCCGAACAAGAGCTTCTGGCGCGGCGCCCCCCAGTTCGACGAGCTGGTGTTCAAGTACTATAAGGACGGTGACGCGGCCGTCGCCGCGCTGCAGAAGGGTGAGGTGTCCTTCGTACCGAACCTGACGCCCGCTCAGGCCGACGCCCTGAAGTCCATGAAGAACATCAAGGTCAACGACGCTCCCGGCCGGCGCTTCTTCGCCCTGGCCACCAACCCGGGCGCGCGCTCCAAGGACGGCAAGACGTTCGGCAACGGGCATCCCGCGCTGCTCGACCCGGCCGTCCGCAAGGCGCTCTTCCTCGCCGTCGACCGGACCACGATCGTCGACAAGGTCTTCCAGGGCCGCGCCGTCGAGGGCGAGGGCTACATCCCGCCGCGCTTCGAGTCGTACTTCTGGAAGCCGAGCGCCGAGCAGAAGCGGGGCTACGACCCGGCCAAGGCCGCGCAGCTCCTGGACCAGGCCGGGTACAAGAAGAACGGCGAGGGGAAGCGGGCCGGCAAGGACGGCAGGGCGCTGGACTTCCGGATCCTCTGCCACGCCACCGACCCGAACGACAAGGCTACGGCCAAGTACCTCCAGGAGTGGTGGGGCGAGCTCGGCATCGGCCTGAAGGTCGAGTGCCTCGACAACGTCGGCGACCCGTGGACCAAGGGCGACTACGACCTCGCCTTCGACGGCTGGTCGGTCAACCCCGACCCCGACTACGTCCTGTCGATCCACACCTGCGGCACGCTGCCCGCGACCCCGAAGGACACCGGCGCCACCGACAACTTCATCTGCGACCAGCAGTTCGACGCGCTCTACGCGCAGCAGGCGGTGGAGTACGACGCCGCCAAGCGGGCGGATCTGGTCAAGCAGATGCAGTCCAGGCTGTACGACACGGGGTACATGAACATCATGGCCTACCCGAACGCCGTGGAGGCGTACCGCACGGACCAGATCAAGACCATCACGACCATGCCGGCGGCCGCCGGCAACCTGTGGGGCCAGGACGGCTACTGGAGCTGGTGGTCGGCCGAGCCGGCCACCTCCGCCGCCGGGTCCGAGTCCGGCTCCGACGGCGGTTCGTCCACCGGAGTGATCGTCGGCATCGGCGCGGCCGTGGTCGTCGTGGTCGGGATCGGGATCTTCCTCGGCATCCGGCGCCGGTCCACCGCCGACGACCGCGAGTAGCCGAGTAGACCCGTAGACGACCAGACGACCAGACGACCAGACGGGCGAAGAGCGACGACGTGACGACGGCAAGCACGCCAAGCACCCCCGCCGACGTGGCGCGGACCGAACCGGTCCGCGCCACGGACGGCGCCTCCCGCACCGGGACGACCCTCCAGTACCTCCGTTACGTGGCCGGCAAGCTGGGCGGCGCCGCCGTCTCGCTCTTCGCCGTGCTGGTCACCAGTTTCTTCCTGTTCCGGATCATCCCCGGCGACCCGGTCAAGGCGATGACCCAAGGCGTCCCCACCTCGGCTGAACAACTGGCCACCCTACGACGGCAGTTCGGTCTCGATCTGCCGATGTGGCAGCAGTTCACCGACTACTGCGCCAAGGCGCTGAGCGGCGATCTCGGCACCTCGTACCAGTTCCACGCGCCGGTCGGCGATCTCATCGCGCAGAAGCTGCCGGCGACGCTGCTGCTCACCGGTGTCGCCGTGGTCCTCTACTCGGCGCTCGGGCTGTGGCTCGGTACCCGCTCCGCCTGGAACCACGGCGGTCTCGGCGACAAGGTGAGCACGGGCGTCGCGCTGACCCTGTGGTCGGTGCCCTCGTTCTGGCTCGGGCTGCTCCTGATCACCGTCTTCTCGGTCGGCGTCGGGCCGATCCCGGGGCTCTTCCCGACCGGCGGCATGGAGTCGGGCACGGGCGAGACCGGCTTCGCGTACGCCCTCGACGTCGCGCACCACATGGTGCTGCCGGTGGTCACCCTGGTGGCGGTCGGGTACGCGCAGACGCTGCTGGTGATGCGCTCCTCGCTGCTCGACGAGATGGGCAGCGACTATCTGACGACCGCGCGGGCGAAGGGGCTGCGGGACGACGCCGTACGGCGCCGGCACGCCGTTCCGAACGCGCTGCTGCCGACGGTGACCATGATCTTCATCAACCTGGGCCATGTGGCGGCCGGTTCGATCCTGGTGGAGACGGTGTTCTCCTGGCCTGGGCTCGGCGGGCTGTTCTACCAGGCGCTCAGCGTGCCCGATCTCCCGCTCGTCCAGGGCCTGTTCGTGGTCTTCGCCGGCGCGATGATCGTGATGAACCTGATCGCCGACCTGCTCTATCCGCTGCTCGACCCCCGGGTGGGCCGATGACGACCTCTCTGACCTGGACGCGGCGCAGGAACGCCGTGTCCCGCTTCTGGCAGCAGTACCGCACCCACCGGGCCGGGCTCTACGGTCTCGCCGGGCTCGCCCTGATCGCGCTGCTCGCGCTCACCGCCCCACTGACCGTCGGCGCGGACGTGCAGTCGGTGACGAACGCGCGGGGTACGGCGCTGGAGTCGCCGAGCGCCGAATTCCCGCTCGGGACCGACCAGTTCGGGCGCTCGCTGCTCGGCCTGCTGATCTGGGGCGCGCGGATCTCGCTGCTCGTCGGCCTGCTCGCGGCGGCGCTCTCGGTCGCCATCGGCACGCTCGTCGGGATCATCGCCGGGCACTACGGCGGCTGGTTCTCGACGGTCGTCATGCGGATCACCGACTGGTTCCTCGTCATGCCGACCCTCGTCCTCGCGATCGTCCTGGCGACCGTGATGTCCCGCTCGATGTGGACGGTGATCCTCGCGATCGGCGTCACCAGCTGGCCGACCACGGCCCGCCTGGTCCGCGCCCAGACGATCGCGGTGGAGTCCCGCCCGTACATCGAGCGGGCCACGGCGCTCGGCGGTGGCCATGGGCACATCATGAGCCGGCACGTGCTGCCGAACGTGATGCCGCTGGTCCTCGCGCAGACCACGCTCGGCATCTCGACCGCGATCCTCACCGAGGCGACCCTGGCCTTCCTCGGCCTCGGCGACCCGACGGTGGTCTCCTGGGGCGGCATGCTGCAGGACGCGCGGGAGGCGGGCGCGGTCTCGTCCGGCCACTGGTGGTATCTCGCCCCGCCCGGGATCGCGATCGCGCTGGTCGCGCTCGCCTTCACGCTGTGCGGACGGGCTGTCGAGTCCGTCCTCAACCCGAAGCTGGGGGTGGGTCGATGAGCCTGCTGGAGGTACGGAACCTGAGCGTGACGTACGGGTCGGGGGCGTCCGCCGTCCCCGCCGTACGGGGCGTCGACCTCACCCTCGCGGCTGGGCAGAAGCTCGGGGTCGCGGGCGAGTCGGGGTGCGGGAAGTCGACGATAGCGCTGGCCCTGCTGCGCCTGCTGCCGCCGTCCGCGACGCTGACCGGGCAGATCCTGCTCGACGGCGAGGACGTCCTCGCCATGAAGTGGGGGCGGCTGCGGGCGGTCCGCTGGGCGGGGGCGTCGATCGTCTTCCAGGGCGCGATGCACTCGCTGAACGCGGTGCGGCGGATCGGCGACCAGATCGCGGAGCCGCTGCTCGTGCACGGGCGTCCGACGCCGGCGGCGGCGCGGAAGCGGGTCGGGGAGCTCCTGGAGCACGTCGGGCTGCCGGCGGCGCGGGCGGCGGCCTATCCGCACGAGCTGTCCGGCGGGCAGCGGCAGCGGGTGATGATCGCGATGGCCCTGGCCTGCGATCCGCGGCTGATCGTGGCGGACGAGCCGACGACGGCGCTCGACGTGATGATCCAGGCGCAGATCCTGCGGCTGATCGAGCGACTGGTGGCGGACGACGACATCAGCCTGCTGATGATCAGCCACGATCTGGCGGTCCTCGCCGACACCTGCGACCGGCTCGCGGTGATGTACGCCGGGCGCGTGGTCGAGGAGGGCCCGGCGCGGGCGGTGTACGACGCGGCCGAGCATCCGTACGGGCGGGCGCTGTCCTCGGCCTTCCCGAGGATCGGCGACCCGGCGTCCCGGCGGGCGCCGCGCGGCCTGCCGGGCGATCCACCGGACCCGGCCGATCTGCCGGGCGGGTGCGCGTTCCATCCGCGCTGCCCGGTGGCGGTGGACGACGTCTGTGGCGTACGGGACCAGGAGCTGCGGGACGCCGGCGCGGGGCGCCGGGCGGCCTGCGTACATGTGGGGAGTGGCTCATGAACCCGTTGACCCAGGACGGGGCTGGGGCATCGGCCGGCGCGCCGACCGCGACCGGGCCGCTGCTGTCGGCGAGCGGGCTGCGCGTCACCTTCCCCGGGCGGCGGGGCGCGCCGGCCGCGCGCGCGGTGGACGGGGTGGATCTGGACATCGGCCCCGGGGAGATCGTGGCGCTCGTCGGCGAGTCCGGGTGCGGCAAGACGACGCTGGCGCGGTCGCTGCTCGGCCTGGTGCCGCCGACGGCCGGCGCGGTCACCTTCGCCGGTGAGCCGCTCTCGTACACCTCCCGCGCCCTCAAGGCGTACCGCAGACGCGCCCAGCTGGTCCTCCAGGACCCCAGCGGCTCGCTGAACCCCCGGCACACCGTGTACGAGGCGGTGGCCGAGGGGCTGCGCATCCACGGGTACGAGGGGGACGAGCGGGCGGCGGTCGGGGAGGCCCTTTCGCGGGCCGGTCTACGGCCGCCGGAGCGTTTCTTCCTGCGGTACCCGCACGAGCTGTCGGGCGGTCAGCGCCAGCGCGTCGTCATCGCGGGCGCGCTGGTCCTCCAGCCGGAGCTGATCGTCGCGGACGAGCCGGTGGCCTCGCTGGACGCGTCGGTACGGGGCGAGATCCTGGCGCTGCTGCTACGGCTCCGGGACGAGCTGGGGCTCTCGGCGCTGGTCGTGACGCACGACCTGGGACTCGCGTGGAACATCGCGGACCGGGTGGCGGTGATGTACCTGGGGCGGATCGTCGAGACCGGCACGGTGGAGTCCGTACTGACGTCTCCTCAGCATCCGTACACCCGGGCGCTGTTGTCGGTGCTCCCGGAGTCCGAGGGCGCGCCGGTGGTGCTGACCGGCGAGCCCCCGGACCCGGCCCGCATCCCGTCCGGCTGCCGCTTCCACGCCCGCTGCCAGGTCCTCGCCTCGGGCGAGGCCGCCCCGGTGGCGGAGCGCTGCCGCACCGAGGACCTCCCGGTCCTCGCGGGCGGCGGCACACGGGACGTGGCCTGCCACTGGGTGCGGTCCGGGGCCGTCGACGGCGCCTGACCCGCGGACACGCTTCCGGCTCGCCCGGGTGGACAGGGCGAGCCGGGAACGTGCGGTGCCTGCGGGGCTTCAGGGGGTGGGGGCGCCCTCGACCTGCTCGGAGGCGAGGTCGGCCGCCGGTTCGGCCGCCGGCTCGGCCGCCGGCTCGGCCGCCGGCTTCGCCGGAGACTCGGGGGCCGAGGGGTTCGGCGGCTTCTGGCCGCTGTCCGACGGGGCGCTCTTCGGCGGCAGGATCTCGCAGCCGCTGATCGACGTCCGCGTCGAGACCGACTTCACCCTGCAGTCGTCCTTGCCGACACCGGCGTCGACGCTCCCCCAGTGCTCGCCCACGATCAGGATCGAGCCGTCGGGGCCGCTGATCGTGTCGTCGCCCGGACCTGCCTGGATGAGGCCGCCGGACTCCGGGCCGAGGGCCTTCGCCTCGATGGTGTCGTTCTCGCTGCCGCCGAGGACCCGAGCGGAGAAGTCGATCGTGCCGACCTTGATGATGTCGACGCCGTCGTTGCCGGTCACGATGCCGCCGCCGCGGTTGAACTTGGTGGGCGCGCCGGAGACCGAGCCGGTGGTGATCTTGTCGTTGCCGTCGTCGCCGTGGACGACGGCCCCCTTGGCGCCGTCGCCGACGACCGTGGCGACCTTGATGACGTCGTTGCCGCGGTTGCCGCGGACCATGCTGAAGCTGTTCTGCGGCACGAGGTGCTTGGCGCGGATGACGTCGTCGCCTTCTCCGCCGCTGATGGCGGAGTCGATGACGAGGCCGCGGACCTCGATCATGTCGTTGCCGTCACCGCCCCAGACCGTGACGTTCTCCAGGTCGCTGTCGCAGAAGATGTAGTCGTCCTTCTCGGTGCCGCTGACCAGCTCTCCTGGCGGCGCGGAGACGCCGTTGATCCAGCACTGGTGCATGGGCACCTTGCCCTGGGGCACCGCCTGGGCGGGCGCACCGGCGAGGGACGCGGCGGCGACGCCGGCGAGCAGCGCGGTGAGCGCGGCCGGGCCGCGCACGGCCCGACGGCGGGAGGGTGGCGTGAGGGGCATGCGGGTCTCCTTATGCGGAACGGGTCGGGTGTCAGGCGGTCGGTGCCGACTGGACGGGGGCCGGGCATCCGACGATGCGGCGGGCGTTCAGGTCGGGCTCCAGGAACGGCACGACCGACGTCGTCCACCGCCCCAGGCACATCTCCGCCGTGATGCCGGGCCCGAACCCGGCGATGATGCCGCGCGCGCCCTCGGGCAGCCCGCCGGCGTCGAAGAGCCTGCGCACCGCGTCCAGGACGACGGCGCTGGCGATATTGCCGTACTCGGTGAGCGTCGCCCGGCTGAACCGGAAGGACTCGGGCGGGACTTCGAGGAAGCGGCTCAGATCGTCGAGGATGCGCGGCCCGCCGGCGTGGATGATGTAGAAGTCCAGGGCGCTCGCGTCCCAGCCGTGCTCGCCCGCGATCTCGCGGAGCGCCGGGGCCAGCGGCTCCATGGTGGTCGGCACCCGCTTGTCGAGCAGGAAGTGGAAGCCGGTGGCCCGGACGCTGTACGCGATCCAGTCCTCGGTGTCCGGGACCAGATGGGAGTTGTTGCGCTCCAGGGCGATCCCGGTGCCGCCCCGGCCCCGTACGACCGCCGCCGCGACCGCGTCGCCGAACAGGCCGTTGGAGAGCAGCGACCCCACCCCGAGGTCGGTGGGCTGGTAGCAGAGCGAGCAGAACTCGCAGGCCACGATGAGGACGTTCGCGTCGGGGTACGCCACGCAGAAGTCGTGCGCCCGGTTGATCGCCGAGCCGCCGGCCGCGCAGCCGAGCTGGGCGATGGGGACCTGCCGGGTGTGGCTGGGGAAGCCCATCGTGTTGATCAGCCAGGCGGTGAGCGACGGCATCATGAAGCCCGTGCACGACACGTAGACGATCATGTCGATGTCGGCGGGGCGCAGCCCCCCGTGGCGCAGGGCCTCCTCGACGACCTTCGGGACGCGGGCCTTGGCCTCCTTCTCGTAGAGCGCGTTCCGCTCCTCGAATCCGGGGTGCTTGAGCGTCTCCTGGATGGGCTGCACGATGTGCCGCTGGGTGACGCCGGTGTTCTCGATCAGCCGGAGGGCCAGCGGCAGTTGGGGGTGGTCGGCGTGCAGCGAACGAGCGAGGGCGAGCGTCTCCTCCCTCGTGATCACGTACTCGGGTACGGACACCGCGGGTTTGCACAGAGTCACCACGACAGTCGCTCCTTCGTTCTCGTACACCGCGAACTGCCGCCACACTCACCCGGTGACGCGCACCCCGCAACCGCGAGCGTCGCCGGAGGCACACAGCGCGTGATACGGAGCGTGACCGGCGCCTCCGGATGCCGTGCTCCGTCCGGGGGGCTGTCGTCGCTCGGCGTGTCGCGGCCGCCCCGCACCGGGAACAGCCTCCTCATGACCTCCGAGATGACCTCCGGGACGGCCCCCGAGACGGCCTCCGAACCGACCGCCGCGGCCGAGCGCTGCCCGGTCCGCACCTGGGCGGTCGACGACCTGCCCGCGCTCGAGTTCGACCCCCTGCTCACCGAGCTGCTCCACAAGGAGCCGGTGGCCCGCATCCGGCTGCCGTTCGCCGCCGACAACGAGGCGTGGCTGGTCACGCGGTACGAGGACGTACGCGCGGTGACCTCCGATCCGCGGTTCAGCCGAACGGCCCTCCTCGACCGCATGGTCACCGGCATGACCGGCCACATGGTCGCCTCGAAGGCCGCCCTGAACTACGCCGATCCGCCGTACCACACGCAGCTGCGCAAGGCCGTGACCAGGACGTTCACCGGCCACAACACCAAGCGGCTGCGCCCGATGGCGCAGGCGTCCGCAGACCGGCTGCTCGACGCGATGGAGGAGGCGGGCAGGCCCGCCGATCTGATGCGCCATCTGCACGGCCCGCTGCCGATGGCCGTGGTGTGCGATCTGCTCGGCATCCCGGAGGAGGACCGGGCGGAGCTGGCCTCCTGGCCGGACCTGATCCTGTCCTCGGGCCCGGGACCGGAGAGCAGCCGGGCGGCCAAGGCGCAGATCCACGGCTACATCACCCGGTTGCTCGACCGGCGCCGCGCCGAGCCGCAGGACGATCTCGCCGGGGAGCTCGCGGAGTCCCTGGCGGAGGGCCGGATCTCCCTCGACGAGGCCGTCTCGCTGGCCATGGCGATCCTGATCAGCGGCGCGCACGCGGTCCGCAACAACAGCGCCAACATGGTGTATCTGCTGCTCACCCGGCCGGAGCTGATGGCCCGGCTGCGCGCGGAGCCGGAGCTGCTGCCGAGCGCCGTGGACGAGTTGCTGCGCTGGATCCCGCACCGCAACGGCGTCGGGCTGCCGCGGATCGCCACCGAGGACGTCGAGGTGGGTGGGGTGCTGATCCGGGCGGGCGAGGCGGTGTACGCGTCCTACCTCGCCGCCAACCGTGACCCGTCGGTCTTCGAGGACCCGCACGAGGTGGACTTCGACCGGGAGGGCATCGGCCATGTCTCCTTCGGTCACGGTCCGCACCACTGCATGGGCGCGATGCTCACCCGGATGGAGTCCGAGGTGATGATCTCGACCCTGCTGCGACGCTATCCGGAGCTGCGGCTCGCGGGCCCGCCGGAGGAAACGGTTTTCCAGTCGAAGGGCCTGATCCGAGGCCCGAGGGAGCTGGTCGTCACCTGGTGACGGGGCGCTTGGTGGGCGCCTCAGCCCTTCCGGTCGTACGCCTCGGTGAGTTCGCGGGAGCGCTTCACGTCCCCGGCCATCGCTTCGAGCAGGTCGTCCAGGGTGTCGAACTTGAGCATGCCGCGGACGTACGACAGGAAGTCGACGGCCACGTGCAGGCCGTAGAGGTCGAGGCCCTCGCGGTCGATGGCGTACGCCTCGACGGTCCGCTCGGTGCCGTCGAACTGGGGGTTCGTGCCGACCGAGATCGCGGCCGGCATGCGCTCCCCGGCGGCGGTCAGCCAGCCGGCGTACACGCCGTCGGCGGGGATCGCGGTGTGCGGCAGGGTCTCGACGTTGGCCGTCGGGAAGCCGAGCTCGCGGCCGCGCTGCGCGCCCCGGACGACGATGCCCTCGACGCGGTGCGGGCGGCCGAGGATCTCGGCGGCGCCCTCCACGTCGCCCTCGGCGATCAGGCGGCGGGTGAGCGTCGAGGAGAACGGCTCGCCGCCGCCCGCCGTACCGCTCACGAAGAGGTCGATGACCTCGACCTCGTAGTCGTACGTGCCGCCGAGCTCCGCGAGGAAGGCGACGTTGCCGGCGGCGCGGTGGCCGAAGCGGAAGTTGGGGCCCTCGATGACGGCCTTCGCGTGCAGCTTGTCGACGAGGACCTTCACGATGAAGTCCGCCGCGGACAGCTGCGAGAACTCGGCCGTGAACGGCAGGACGAGGACCGCGTCCACGCCCAGCTCCGCCATCAGCTCGGCGCGGCGGGGGTGCGGGGCGAGCAGCGGCGGGTGGCTGCCGGGCCGCACGACCTCGGAGGGGTGCGGCTCGAAGGTGACGACGACCGAGGGGACGCCCAGCGCACGGGCGCGTTCCACCGCCCGCCCGATGATCAGCTGGTGCCCGCGGTGCACCCCGTCGTAGGAGCCGATGGTGACGACGCTGCGCCCCCAGTCCTGGGGGATGTCCTCCAAGCCACGCCAGCGCTGCACTGTGACCGCTCCTCGTCCGCCTGTTCGCCGATTACGCCGGTCTAAGACTGCCATGCCCAGGGCCGTCCCCTCGCATCGGCATGGAACTGCCGAGCCGCTGGACCGTACGGCGGGTGCTGGGGCCGACGACGACGGCCCAGTCGTCGGGCGCTGCGGCCAGCCAGCCGGCCAGCTGCGCGGCGAACGCGGGCACCTCGCGGGCCAGCTGGACGAGCCGCCGGTCGAGGCGGGTGGCGCCGTCCGGGGTACGGACGAGGAGGAGCCCGGCGCGGTGGACGAGCGCGCGGGTGCGGACCTCGGGGCGGCGTGCGCAGTCGAGGGCGGCGGCGCGGAGCAGGGCGTCGAGGACGTCGAGGTCGTGTGACACGTACCGCTCGTGATCGAGGAGTACGTCGAGGAGTTCGGTCCGCAGGAGGCGGGAGGCGCCGGTGCCGGGGGCGGCGAGGACGGGCACGAGGCCGCGGCGGACTTGGCTCGATCGGCCCCGGATCAGCGCGGCGACGAGCGGGAAGAGGACGGCCCGGGCGACGGGCCCCTCTTCGAGGCGGCGGTCGATGAAGGCGGCGGCGTGGTGGACGCCGTCGGGGTGGCGGTCGACGTAGCCGCCGACCAGGGCGGCGGCGCGGCGGGCGAGGGCGGGGGTGGTGACCTCGGCGAGCGCCCGCAGGGTCTCCCCGGCGGCCTCCCCGGAGCCGTGCAGCCGCGCCTGGAGGGCGGCGAGGACGGGTTCGGGGTGGGTGGCGATCGCGGTGGTGAGCGCGGTCGCGGGGACCCGGGGGTCGGTCAGGGCGCGGGGCAGATGGCGGGCGCGGGTGTGCGGGTCGCGGACGAGCAGGCCGAGGGCGGGGCCGTGCAGGGGGGCGTCGGCGGGGCGGGCGAGCAGGGCGAGGGCGGCGTAGCGGAGGAGTTCGCGGTCGGGGCCGGTGGTGACGTGGGGAGCGACGAGGCCGCCGTACGTGGCCGCGGCGGCGCGGCGGGCGGGCCGGCCGTCGTCGTGGGCCCAGCGGTCGACGGCCCGGCAGACGGCGGCCGGCTCGTCCTCGGTGAGCGCGACGAGCAGCCCCTCGGCGAGGGGGTGCGCGGTGGCGACGAGCGCCTCGCACAGGTCGTCGACGGCGAGTCGGCGATGGGTGTGCAGGAGGGCCTGCGCGGCGGTGCCGACGGTGGCGTGCGGTGCGGCGGCGAGGGCGCGCCCGTCGCCGAACCAACGGCAGAGCAGCGGCTGTACCCCCCGGGGCTCGGCGACGAGCCGCGCGGCGACGACATCGAGGACGCGGGGCGCTGCGTGGCTCCCGGGCGGCGGGTCGGCGGGCACGAGCCGCCGCAGCAGATCGACGAGCTCGTCCTCCCCGACCCGCAGGGCCGCCCAGAAGTCGGGCCCGAAGAGCGCGGACGGTACGGGGGCCGCGCCCTCGGGGCCGTCGGGACGCCCGTCCGGCGGGGCGCCCGGCTGAGGCCGCGCCGCAGACCCCGTGGTGCCGGCGCCGCCCCCGCTCGACACGGCGGGCAGAACGCCGGGCGGGAACGCCGCCACCGCCGGTACGGAGCCGGGCCGGGCCGGCGGGGCGGAGGCCTCGGGCGCCCGTGGGCCGGGGCCGTACCCCGACGAAGGGCGCGGGACGAAGCCTGGCGGGAGCGCCGCCCCCGGTACGGAACCGGGCGCGCGGGGCGGGAGCACGGCACCGGGTACGGAAGCGGGGGCGGGCGGCTCGCCTCGCGGGACCGGCGGGGCGCTCGCCCGGGGCGGGCGTGGGGTCGGGAGGGTGCCCAGGTGGTCGGCCAGGTGGTGGAGGGTCGGGAGGTACGGCCTGGGGTCCGGGAGGCGGGGGAGGGTCTGGGCCAGGAGCCGGGAGGCCCACCAGGACGCGTCGGCGGCGGCCGCCGCCACGGCCTCGACCAGGCCGGTCAGACGGCGCCCGAGCACCTCGGGGCCGTGTTCGCGGTCCATCAGGAGAAGCGCCTGCACCACGGGGCCGATCCGGTGACGCGGTACGGGGAGGGGGTGCCGTTCCACGGCCGCGTGCGGGGAGCCGGGGCGGGCCGGGAGGCGGATCGCGGCGTCGTCCTCGCCCCGGCGGCGCACCAGTGCGTGCAGGGCCCCGTCGACGTCCAGGTGGGCGCCCTGGATCCAGTCGGCGAGCTCCTCGTGACCGAAGCGGTAGCCGGAGCCGGCCGGGACGACGAGCCCCTCGGTCAGGACGGCTGAGGCCCAGCCCGTCCGCCAGGGGAAGACCTCCTCGAACGAACCCCGGTCCAACTCCCCCTGCCCCGGCCCCAGGCACCGGCGGGCCGCCTCGTGCACCCGCCCGGCGACGCGCGCGGCGAGCCGGCGTACGTCCGTTCCGCGCGGAACGGGCCGCGTCCCGGCGGCGATCCGTACCGCGACCCGCAGGCACATCAGGTCGAGGTACGCCCCGAACACCTCCTCCCGCCCGGGCCGCCCCGGCGCTCCCCCGGGCACGGCCTCCCGCACCTCGGCGAGCAGCCGCAGCACGAGCGGATGGCGCGCGTCCTCGGCCGCCAGATCGCTCGCCGCCAGCCCGTACCTCGCCCGCGCGAGCACCGCCTCGTCCTCGGTCAACTCCCCGACCCACACGCCCCCGGGCACGACCGGCGGGCCACCCGCATCGGCCCCCGCCGGTACAGCCGACAGCCCGCCCGGCGGATCCGCCACGCCCAGGTCCACCCGCCCGGCCGTCCGCGGCGCGTGCAGCGTGCCCGGGCTGTACAGGCGGAGGGCCTGTTCCCAGTGTTCCGGGCGGCAGCCGAGCATCAGGCGGGTGTCGTGGCCGCGGAGCCAGGATTCCGTGCCCGTCGTCCAGTCGGCGAGGCGGTGCGCCAGGGCGGGGGGCATTTCCTCCGGGCCGTCGAGGACGACGAGCAGCTCCCGACCCGACTCGCGGGCGAGCAACGCCGCGCGTTCGGGGGTGGCCGTCGACGTGTCGCCGCGAACCCCCGACGCCCCCACGATCCGGCCCGCCTGGCGCAGCACGCGGCCCACCGCGTCCGCGACCGAGGTGTCGTCCGGGCGCAGGTCCGCCCCGCGCAGCCAGATCGTGGCGGCGGGCTCGTCGCCGCTCGCCCGCTCGGCGCAGTGCGCGGCGAGGGCGGTCGTCCGGCCGCTGCCGGGCACGCCGACGACGGCGAGGACCAGGGCGTCCGACGCGGCGAAGGAGGCGAACTCCCGCACCAGATGGGCCCGTTCGACCGGCGGCGGCCCCGCCGTCCAGGCCGCGCCGGTCGACGTCGCGGCCAGCTCCAGGACCCCCGCCAGGTTGAGGTCGCGGCCGTAGCACGGCGCGCTCGACGCGTTGCGGCTCAGCAGCTCCGCCAGCGGGCCCACCGGCACCAGGGGCAGCGCGTATCCGGCGGCCCTGTGGTCGCCGTGCAGCGCGGTGCCCAGGACCCCCAGGACGGCTCCCGTCTCCGGGTCCACGACCGGGCCGCCCGTGGCCTGCCCGCCAAGCCGAAGCGCCTCCGCGCCCTCCGTGCCGATGGCCAGCTCCCAGGCCGCCCGGAGGAGCGGGTGCCGGCGGCCGGCGGTCGCGTACGAGACGGGCGCCGTGCCGAGCACCCGGGCCTCTCGCCAGCCGTGCGCGGCGATGCTGACATACATGCCTGACTCGACCTCGGTCCGGGACGAGACCGGCAGCGGCCGGATCCCGAGCCCCTCGGCCCGTACGAGCGCGAGGCCCGTCTCGGGCAGCAGGGTGAGCGTGTCGGCCACGCGGTCGGGCTCCCCGGGCGCGCGCAGCATGATCCGTACGAGCCCTTCGACGGCCTCGTGACTGGTGACGACCGTTCCCCGGTCGTCGGCCACGAACCCCGTTCCGCGCGGTCGGCCCCCCGGATCGCAGATCCGTACCAGCGTGCCGAGGTCCCCGCGTCCCATGGTGTCGACGGTAGGTCGGCGGTGATCACTCCGAGAACCACACCGGCCGAACGCGCCCCCCAGCGCTCCCCCGTTTCACCCCGAGCGCCTGCCCGAAGGGGTGAAAGTGGGGATCCGAGTGGATAGACACTCCCCGGGGGAGGGGATCGTGGGGGGGCACGCGCGCGTGCCGCCCCACGAAGTGAGCATGATCACAAGAAATAACGGGATCACGCGTCGGCGAAGACCGCCAGGCTCTTGGCCTTGCCCTTCTGATCCTCCACGAGCGCGAGCAGCCGCCCGTCCGGCCCGAAGACCGCCACCGGGCCCGCCGGATACGACGGCATCTCAAGCCGGACGCCGTTCAGCAGCAGCCGGGCCCGCTTCTCGTCGACCTCCCAGCGGGGGAACGCCGCCGAGGCCGCGTCCGCGATCGGCATGACCGTCAGCTCCTCCTGGAGCTGGTCCAGGGTCCGCGCCGAGTCCAGCTTGTACGGGCCGACCCGGGTCCGTCGCAGCGCGGTCAGATGACCGCCCACGCCGAGCCCCGCGCCCAGGTCACGGGCGAGCGCCCGGATGTACGTACCGGAGGAGCAGACCACCGAGACGACGAGGTCCACGACCGCCGTACCGTCCTCGGCGACCGCCTCCCGGACGTCGTACACCTGGAAGGACGAGACCGTGACCGGCCGCGCCGGGATCTCGAACTCCTCGCCGCCGCGCACCCGCGCGTACGACCGCTTGCCGTCGATCTTGATCGCGGAGACCTTCGACGGCACCTGCATGATGGCGCCGGTCAGCTCCGCCACACCCGCGTCGATCCCCTCGCGCGTCACGTTCGACGCGTCGACGGAGGCCGTGATCTCGCCCTCGGCGTCGTCGGTGATCGTCGTCTGGCCGAGGCGGATGGTGCCGAGGTACTCCTTCTCGGTCAGCGCGAGGTGACCGAGCAGCTTGGTCGCCCGCTCCACGCCGAGGACGAGGACGCCCGTCGCCATGGGGTCGAGCGTGCCCGCGTGACCGACCCGGCGGGTCTTGGCGATCCCGCGCATCTTGGCCACGACGTCATGCGAAGTGAAGCCCGACGGCTTGTCGACAATGACCAGGCCGTCGGGCGTCTTCCCTGCAGTGCTCATTCGGCGGTGGTGCCCTCTTCGTCCTCGTCCTCGGGCTTGCGGTACGGGTCGGCCTCGCCGGCGTACTTGGCACCGGAGGAGACCTCGCGCACCTGGGCGTCGGAGGCGCGCGCCTTGTCGAGGAGGTCCTCGATGGTCTTCGCGGTCTCCGGGAGCGCGTCCGCGACGAAGGTCAGGGTGGGCGTGAACTTGGTGCCCGCCGCCCGGCCCACCGCGGAGCGCAGCACGCCCTTGGCGCTCTCCAGGCCCGCGGCCGCGCTGGCCCGCTCCTCGTCGTCGCCGTAGACCGTGTAGAAGACCGTGGCCTCCCGCAGGTCACCGGTGACGCGAGTGTCCGTGATGGTCACGTGCGTACCCAGGCGCGGGTCCTTGATGCCGCGCTGCAGCTTCTCGGCGACCACCTCCCGGATGAGGTCCGCCAGCTTCTTCGCCCGCGCGTTGTCGGCCACTGGTCCTTCTCCTTCTTTGCCTTGCTCATTCAGTCTTCATCAGTGTGGAGCCTGCGTCGCACCGACAACAGCTCCACCTCGGGCCTGGCCGCGACCAGCTGCTCACAGCGGTCCAGTACGTCCGACACGAACCCCACGTCCCCGGACACCAGCGCGACTCCCAGTCGGGCCCTGCGGTGGAGGTCCTGGTCGCCCACCTCGGCCGCGCTCACGGAGAACTTGCGCTGGAGCTCGGCGACGATGGGCCGGACGACGGAGCGTTTCTCCTTCAACGAATGGACGTCGCCGAGGAGCAGATCGAAGGACAGAGTCCCCACGTACATGTGGTGCCGGATATCCCGCCGGTTCGGGTTCGGTGGCCCGCCATGCCATCGCTTGGCAGGAACACCAGAACCGTACACGCAACGGCCGGGGCCGATCGACGGAATAACCTCCGCCGACCGGCCCCGACCTACCGCTGCGCTTTAGGCGCGCGGCTTCTCGCGCATCTCGTACGTCGCGATGACGTCGTCGATCTTGATGTCGTTGAAGTTTCCGAGGTTGATACCGCCCTCGAAGCCTTCGCGGATCTCGGTGACGTCGTCCTTGAAGCGGCGCAGACCGTGGATCGTGAGGTCCTCGGCGATGACCTTGCCGTCGCGGACGAGGCGCGCCTTGGTGTTGCGCTTGACCTCGCCGGAGCGGATGAGGACACCGGCGATGTTGCCCAGCTTGGACGAGCGGAAGACCTCGCGGATCTCCGCCGTACCGAGCTCGACCTCTTCGTACTCCGGCTTGAGGAGGCCCTTCAGAGCCGCCTCGATCTCCTCGATGGCCTGGTAGATCACCGAGTAGTACCGGACGTCGACGCCTTCGCGCTCCGCCATCTGGGCCGCACGGCCGGCAGCCCGGACGTTGTAGCCGATGACGATGGCGTCGGAGCCCATGGCCAGGTCGATGTCGGACTCGGTGACCGCACCCACACCGCGGTGCAGGACACGGATGTCGACCTCTTCACCGACGTCGAGCTGGAGCAGCGAGGACTCGAGAGCCTCGACCGCACCGGACGCGTCGCCCTTGATGATGAGGTTGAGTTCCTGGACCAGACCGGCCTTGAGCACCTTGTCGAGGTCCTCGAGGGACACCCGGCGGACGCGCTTGGCGAAGGCGGCGTTGCGCTCACGCGCAGCGCGCTTCTCGGCGATCTGACGGGCCGTACGGTCCTCGTCGACAACCAGGAGGTTGTCGCCGGCACCCGGCACGTTGGTGAGACCGAGCACCAGGACGGGAGTCGACGGGGTCGCCTCCTCGACGTTGTTGCCCTTGTCGTCGAGCATCGCCCGGACACGGCCGTACGCGTCGCCGACCACCACGGTGTCGCCGATGCGCAGCGTTCCGCGCTGGACCAGGACGGTCGAGACGGCACCGCGACCACGGTCGAGGTGGGACTCGATCGCAATACCCTGCGCGTCCTGGTTCGGGTTGGCCCGCAGGTCGAGCGAGGCGTCGGCGGTGAGGACGACGGCCTCGAGCAGGGAGTCGATGTGCAGACCCTGCTTGGCGGAGATGTCGACGAACATCGTGTCGCCGCCGTACTCCTCGGCCACCAGACCGAACTCGGTCAGCTGACCACGGACCTTGACCGGGTCCGCACCCTCGACGTCGATCTTGTTGACCGCGACGACGATCGGGACGCCGGCGGCCTTGGCGTGGTTGAGCGCCTCGATCGTCTGCGGCATGACGCCGTCGTTGGCCGCGACCACGAGGATCGCGATGTCGGTCGACTTCGCACCACGGGCACGCATGGCGGTGAACGCCTCGTGACCCGGGGTGTCGATGAAGGTGATGCGACGCTCTTCGCCGTTGACCTCGGTACCCACCTGGTAGGCACCGATGTGCTGGGTGATGCCACCGGCCTCGCCCGCGACGACGTTCGTCTTGCGGATCGCGTCGAGCAGTCGGGTCTTTCCGTGGTCGACGTGACCCATGACGGTGACGACCGGCGGACGGGAGACCAGAGCCTCTTCGCCACCCTCGTCCTCGCCGAACTCGATGTCGAAGGACTCGAGAAGCTCGCGGTCCTCCTCCTCGGGGCTGACGATCTGAACGGTGTAGTTCATCTCGTCGCCGAGCATCGACAGCGTGTCGTCGGAGACGGACTGCGTGGCCGTCACCATCTCACCGAGGTTCATCATCACCGCGACGAGCGACGCCGGGTTGGCGCCGATCTTCTCGGCGAAGTCGGTGAGGGAGGCACCGCGCGACAGACGAATGGTCTCGCCGCCGCCGCGGGGCAGCATCACGCCGCCGACCGACGGGGCCTGCATGGCCTCGTACTCCTGGCGCCTCTGCCGCTTCGACTTGCGACCACGACGCGCGGGACCGCCGGGGCGACCGAAGGCGCCCTGCGTGCCACCACGGCCACCGGGGCCACCGGGACGGCCACCGAAGCCGCCGGGACGACCGCCGAAGCCGCCGCCACCGCCGCCGGGACCACCCGGACGACCGCCGCCGCCGCCACCGGGACCGCCGGGACGGCCGGCGAAGCCGCCGCCGCCACCACCGGGACCGGCCGGACGGCCGGCGAAGCCGCCGCCGCCGGGACGACCGCCGCCACCGCCGCCACCACCCGGACGACCGCCGGGGCCACCGGGACCACGACCGCCGCCGGGGCCACCGCCGGGACGCGGGCTGCCGGCAGCGGGACGCTGCGGCATCATGCCCGGGTTCGGACGGTTACCGCCGGGCGCGCCGCCCGGACGGGGAGCCTGCGGGCGAGGCATGCCACCGGGGGTGGGACGCGCGCCGCCCTGACCCTGGGGACGCGGGGCGCCACCGGGGCCGCCCTGCGGACGCGGGGCACCCGGACGGGCATCGCCGCCGGGACGGGGGGCGCCGCCACCCGGACGGGGCGCCTGCGGGCGCGCCATACCGGTGGAGCCACCCGAGGTGAAGGGGTTGTTGCCCGGACGCGGACCGGCCGGACGGGCACCGCCCGGACGCGGAGCGCCCTGGCCCTGCGGACGCGGGGCACCCTGGCCCTGCGGACGCGGCGCGCCCTGACCCGGACGGGCCGGACGCTCGGGACGCTCGCCGGCGGGACGGGATGCCGGGGCCGCGCCACCGGGACGCTGACCGGCGGCGGGGGCCGACGGAGGCGCGGTGAACTCGGGGGCGGCCGGAGCCGGCGTGACCGGCTTGGGCGCGGGCTTCGGGCCCGGGCGGGGGCCCGAGGCGGCCGGAGCCGGAGAGGGGGTGCTGCTCGCGGGGGCCGCCGGGGTGACCGGGGCCGCAGGCGCGGCGGCGGCCGGCTTGGGGGCCGGTGCGCCGGGCTTGGGGGCAGCGGGACGAGCCGCGGCGGCCGGGGACGGCGCCCCGGGCTTCGCGGGGGCGGCCTTACGAGGCGCGCCAGGCTTGGCAGCGGTCTTGCCGGCGTTACCGCCGGGACCCTGCAACGCATCAGTCAACTTGCGCACGACCGGCGCCTCGATAGTCGAGGACGCCGAACGGACGAATTCACCGAGTTCTTGGAGCTTGGCCATGACGACCTTGCTCTCCACACCGAACTCCTTGGCGAGTTCGTATACCCGGACCTTAGCCACTTCGCTCCTTTTAGGTCCGGGTTACCGCCGGACCGTCGCTACTTCATGGGCGTACTCATCGCGTACTCATCGAGTGCTCATCGCAATCTCGACCTACTTCCAACTCGCGAGGTACCTGACCGCACGGTTCATCCGTGCCGTACTTCTTCTTACAAGTGCTGCTGCTCCACCTGAAACCGGATTTCCGTCGTTTCGAGCGGACCCTGGACCTTGAAGGCCCTCGGGAACGCCCGGCGACGGACCGCCAGGTCGAGACAGACCGAGGCGGGGTGCAGATACGCACCCCGGCCGGGCAGCGTACCGCGATGATCGGGGACGCAAGCGCCCTCGACCGCCACGATGCGCAGCAGATCGCTCTTGGCCGCTCGCTCCCGGCATCCCACACAGGTTCGCTCAGGGCACGCGCGGGCATGCGTCCGGCCAGACACGCTTAAGTCTACCTCCCCGTAACGACCTCACCCGTTTGGGGCAGAAATCGAACGGTCGTCTGTCGTGATCTCGCCGTCGCACAACGTGACAACGGCGTGATTCATTCCTTGGGGGACCCTCAGGGATCCCCCCAGGGACCCCTGAGGGGGTCCCCGCACACGCTCAGTCGCGGTCGCGGTCGTCCTCGGACGGGTGCTCCGTGTCCGGGCGGATGTCGATGCGCCAGCCGGTGAGGCGGGCGGCGAGGCGAGCGTTCTGGCCCTCCTTGCCGATCGCCAGCGAGAGCTGGTAGTCCGGCACGGTCACCCGGGCGGAGCGGGCCATCAGGTCGACGATCTCGACCTTGGAGACCCGGGCCGGGGAGAGCGCGCTGGCGACCATCTCGGCCGGGTCGTCGGACCAGTCCACGATGTCGATCTTCTCGCCGTGCAGCTCCGCCATGACGTTGCGCACCCGGCTGCCCATCGGGCCGATGCAGGCGCCCTTGGGGTTCAGTCCCGAACGGGTGGACCGTACGGCGATCTTGGTGCGGTGGCCGGCCTCACGGGCGATCGCCGCGATCTCGACGGAACCGTCGGCGATCTCGGGGACCTCCAGGGCGAACAGCTTCTTCACCAGATTGGGGTGCGTACGCGAAAGGGTGACGGACGGGCCGCGGACACCCTTGGCGACCCGGACGACGTACGTGCGCAGTCGCAGACCGTGCGTGTACTCCTCGCCCGGCACCTGCTCCTGCACCGGAAGGATGGCTTCCAGCTTGTCGTCCAGGCGGACGAGGACGTTCTTCGGGTCCTTGCCCTGCTGCACCTGGCCGGACACGATGTCGCCCTCACGGCGGGCGTACTCGCCGAAGGTGACGTCGTTCTCGGCGTCCCGCAGCCGCTGCTGGATGACCTGGCGGGCGGTGCTCGCCGCGATCCGGCCGAAGTCCGACGGGGTGTCGTCGAAGTCCTTGGGCTCCTGGCCCTCCTCCAGCTCGGAGGGGTCCTCCTTCGCCCACACCGTCACGTGGCCGGTCTGCCTGTTCAGCTCCACGCGCGCGTGGCGCCGGGCCGAGGGGGTGCGGTGGTACGCGATGAGGAGGGCCGACTCGATCGCCTCGACCAGCAGGTCGAACGAGATCTCCTTCTCTTGTGCCAAGCCCTTCAGGAGCTTCACGTCGATGTCCACGGCTACGCCTCCTCTTCCTTCTTGTCCTTGCGGCTGAATTCGATCTCGACACGCGCCTTGGCGATGTCCGCGAACTCGATCCGGCGGGCGGTGGGCTTGCGCCCCTTCACGCCCGGCACTTCGAGGTCCACGCCGGCGTCGTCCACGGCGAGGATCCGCGCGACGACCTCGTCCCCCTCGTGCAGCTGCAGCTTGGCAAGACGGCCGGTGGCGCGCACGTAGTGGCGGTGCTCGGTGAGCGGACGCTCGGCGCCCGGGGTGCCGACTTCGAGGGTGTACTCCCCCTCGCCCATCGCGTCGGTCTCGTCCAGCTTCTCCGAGAGCGCGCGGCTCACGTCGGCGACCTGGTCCAGGTCGGCGCCTTCATCGGAGTCGACGGTCACACGCAGCACCCGCTTGCGTCCCACGGAGGCCACCTCGATCTCTTCGAGGTCGAGTCCCTGCGAGGCGATGAGCGGCTCGAGGAGAGCTCGCAGCCTGTCGCTCTGGGTGGTGCTCATCCGGGTGACTCCTCGGCCGCGTGTGCTGTTGTGGGTTCGTCGCGTGTCAGACCAAAGGGTATCCGGTCGCGGGGGGTGTTGCCGTCCACGGGCCCGGCGGCCGCGGGTACGCTCGCCTGCGGTGATCTTCGATCCGGGCCGAGGGAGTGGATGTGGGGCGCACGGGGACCGTAGGCAGGCGCGCGCTCCTGGCGGCCGGGGCCGCCGCCGGCGCGGTGACGCTGGCCGGCTGCACCTCCGAGGGCGGCACCGAGCGGCCCGGGAAGCCGAGCGCGGCGGAGCGGGCGGCGCGGGCCGAGGCGGCGCTGCGGCGCTCGTCGGCGGCGACGAGCAGGACGCTGCGGGAACGTTACGACGCGGTGCTCGCCGCGCATCCCGCGCTGACGGGGCGGCTGACGCCGCTGCGGGCGGCGGTGGCCGAGCAGGCGGCGGCGCTTGCGGGGGACAGGGGTTCGGCGGGGAACGCCGCTCCTTCGGCGGACACCCGGTCGGCGGATCCCACCGGGTCGGCGACTCCCTCCGGGTCCGCGACTCCGGGAGCCGCCACCTCGGCGCCCGGGCCCGTACCCGTACCGGCCGATCCGGCCGTCGCGCTCAAGGAGCTGGCGGCGGTGGCGCGGAGGACCGCCGACGCGCACGCGGCGGCGCTGCTCGGTGCGGAGCCGGAGTACGCGCGGCTGCTCGCCTCGGTGGCGGCCTCCGGCGCGGCGCACGCGTATCTGCTGACCGAGGGAGGCCGGGCATGAGCGCCCTGGACGCGGCGCGGGCCGCGCTCGCCGCCGAGCACGCGGCGGTGTACGGGTACGGGGTCGTCGGCGGCCGGATCGGGGCCGAACGGCGCGTGGAGGCCACGGCGGCGTACGAGGCGCACCGGGCCCGGCGCGACGGGCTGCGCAGGACCGTACGGGACCTGGGCGGCGAGCCGGTCGCCGCGGCGGCGGGTTACGAGCTGCCGTTCGCGGTGCCGGACACGGCCGCCGCCGTAAGGCTCGCGGCCGTCCTGGAGGACCGGGTGGCCGGGGTGTACTCCGATCTCGTACGGGCGGCGGAGGGCCCGCTGCGGCGGGACGCGGCCGCCGCGTTGCGCGAGGCGGCGGTACGCGCCGTTCGCTGGCGCGGCACCGACGTAACCTTTCCTGGGCTCGCCGAGCGGGCGTAAGCCCCTTTGATCAGAAGGAACAACGCACGTATGGGTTTCGAACCGCCGCAGCGACTGGTGCGGACGCTCGGCGAGACGTACGGGGAGGATCTCGCGGCCGCGTGGCTGGAGAAGCTGCCCGAGCTGGCTCGGAGCGCGGTGGAGCACGCGTCCCTGGACGTCGAACGGGTGATGGCGCCCGGCGGGCGGAGCAGCCTGGTGGTGCTCGTACGGCAGGCGGACGGCTCCCCCGCGGCGCTGAAGATCGCCCCCGAGGCGGCCCGGCCGGATCTGGAGCGGGACGCGCTGGCGCACTGGGACGGCTGGGGCGCGGTGCGTCTGCTGGCGGCTCCCGAGGATGGTTCGCTGCTGCTTGAGCGGCTGCATCCGGAGGTCTCGCTGCGGTCCCTGCCGGAGGCGAAGGCGCTCCTGGAGGCAGCGGGCACGGTACGGAGGCTGTGGGTCGAGCCGCCCGCGGGGCACGGTTTCGAGTCGGTGACGGAGCGGACGGCGCGGCAGGCGGCGGCCATGGACGCCTACCGCGCGGACGCGGAGACCGGGGCTCTGACGGCGGCCGCGCTGGAAGCGCGGGAGGGGCTGGTCGCGCCTTCCCCGGAGACCTCCCCGGAGACGCTGCTGCTGCACGGGAACTTCCGTCAGGGCAAGGTGCTGGGCGGGGACCGGGTGCCGTGGCTGGCCGTCGGCCCTGAGCCGCTGGTCGGCGAGCGGGCGTACGACCTGGCGCGGCTGGTACGGGACCGGGTCGAGGACCTGGTGGCGGCGTCGGCCGGGGCGTCGGCGGCCCGGCGGCGGGTCAACAAGCTGGCGGACTCGCTGGAGGTGGACCGGGAGCGGCTGCGCGGCTGGACGCTGTTCCGGGCGGTGGAGTCGGCCACTCGGGCGCTGACGGCGGGGCGCCGTCAGGACGCGGAGCTGCTCCTGGAGTTCGCGGGCTGGCTGTAGGGGAATACCTATGCTGTAAGGCAGCTCGGCTCGGACCTTTGGGGGCCGTGATGGTCGAGGAGCTTCTGGCAGCGGCGGCGGCGACCGGAGCAGCGGCCGTGGTGTACGTGGCGGCGGCGGCGCGCGTGGTGAAGCAGTACGAACGGGGTGTGGTCTTCCGCTTCGGTCGGCTGATGAGCGAGGTACGGCAGCCGGGATTCACGATGATCTTGCCGGTCGTCGACCGGCTCCACAAGGTGAACCTCCAGATCGTGACGCTGCCGGTGCCGGCGCAGGAGGGCATCACCCGGGACAACGTCACCGTGCGGGTGGACGCGGTCGTCTACTTCAAGGTGATCGACGCGGCGGACGCGCTGGTGCGGGTGGAGGACTACCGGTTCGCGGTGTCGCAGATGGCGCAGACGTCGCTGCGGTCGATCATCGGCAAGAGCGACCTCGACGACCTGCTGTCGAACCGCGAGAAGCTCAACCAGGGCCTTGAGCTGATGCTCGACAGCCCGGCCATGGGCTGGGGCGTCGCGATCGACAGGGTCGAGATCAAGGACGTCTCGCTGCCGGAGACCATGAAGCGGTCGATGGCGCGGCAGGCGGAGGCGGACCGGGAGCGGCGGGCGCGGGTGATCAACGCGGACGCGGAGCTTCAGGCGTCGAAGAAGCTGGCGGAGGCGGCGGGGGTGATGTCGACGCAGCCGGCGGCGCTGCAGCTGAGGCTGTTGCAGACGGTGATGGCGGTGTCTGCGGAGAAGAACTCGACGCTGGTGCTGCCGATTCCGGTGGAACTGCTTCGGTTCCTGGAGCGCGCGGCGCCGACGCCGGGGGCGGCTGCCCCGGAGGCCGTGCAACCGGTGGTCCAGGACCCGCTCCCGGGCATCGAGAATCTGCCCCTCCCGGAGCTCCCGGAGCATGCGCCCGACACCCTGACGGGCGCCCCGGCGGAACCGTTCCCCCGAGACGAGGCGGCCTGACACGGCCCATCGCCCCCCGTGTGGGCAATCGTCCCGCAGGGCGGGACGGTGGGCACACGGGACGGCGCCCATGCGGGCGCGCTCCGCACAAGAGTCCGGACCCGCACCCCAGGGCCGTTGCACGCGCAGGGCCCTCGGGCTGGACGTAGGGACACGGGGCGGACACGCCCGCCCAGGGCGCCGTTGCGTTGTGCCCACCCTCCCCCAAGCTCTCGCCCAAGCTCTCGGCTTCGCTCGAGCAGGGGGACCCCCATCGCCTGGGGGTCCCCCCGGACGAAGTCTGGGGGAGGGACGAATGCCCACAACGGGGGTGGCTCTGGAGTTACGCCGTCAGACGGGCGATCGCCTCGGCCACCGTCAGCTCCTCGCGCTCCCCCGTGCGGCGGTCCTTCAGTTCCAGGACGCCCTCCGCCGAGCGGCGGCCCGCGACGAGGATCTTGGGGACGCCGATCAGTTCCGCGTCGGTGAACTTGACGCCCGGGGAGACACCCGCGCGGTCGTCGACCAGGACCCGGAGGCCCGCGGCGCGCAGCTGCTCCGAGACGTCGAGGGCCAGCTCGATCTGGACCGCCTTGCCCGCCGCCACCACGTGGACGTCGGCCGGGGCGACCTCGGCGGGCCAGCACAGGCCCTTGTCGTCGGCGGACTGCTCGGCCAGGGCCGCGACCGCGCGCGAGACGCCGATGCCGTACGAGCCCATCGTGACCCGGACCGGCTTGCCGTTCTGGCCGAGGACGTCGAGCTTCAGCGCGTCGGCGTACTTGCGGCCCAGCTGGAAGATGTGGCCGATCTCGATCGCGCGGTCCAGCTTCAGGCCGGTGCCGCACTTGGGGCACGGGTCGCCGTCCTGGACGACCACGACGTCGACGTACTCGTCGACCTCGAAGTCACGCCCCGCGACGACGTTCTTCGCGTGCATGCCGTCCTTGTTGGCGCCCGTGATCCACGCCGTGCCCGGCGCCACGCGCGGGTCGGCGATGTACTTCACCTTCTCCAGGCCCTGCGGGCCGACGTAGCCGCGGACGAGGTCCGCCCGCTCGGCGAAGTCCGTCTCGGTGACCATCTCGACGGTGGCCGGCGCGAAGTGCGCCTCGACCTTGCCCAGGTCGACCTCGCGGTCGCCGGGCACGCCCACGGCCACGATCTCGCCGTCGACCTTCACCAGCAGGTTCTTCAAAGTGGCGGAGGCCGCGACGCCGAGCGAGGCCGCGAGGGTCTCGATCGTCGGGGTGTCGGGGGTCGGGATGTCCTCGGCCGCCGCGACGCCGGAGCCGTCCACCGCGACCAGCCCGTACGAGACCGCCTCCGTGTTCGCCGCGAAGTCGCAGTTCGGGCAGTCGGCGAAGGTGTCCTCGCCGGCCTCGGCCGGGGCGAGGAACTCCTCGGACTTCGAGCCGCCCATCGCGCCCGCCGTGGCGGCGCAGATGCGGTAGTCGAGGCCCAGGCGCTCGAAGACGCGCCGGTAGGCCTCGCGGTGCAGGGCGTAGGACTTGGCGAGGCCCTCGTCCTCCGTGTCGAAGGAGTACGAGTCCTTCATCAGGAACTCGCGGCCGCGCAGGATGCCGGCCCGGGGGCGGGCCTCGTCGCGGAACTTGTTCTGGATCTGGTAGAGGATGACCGGCAGGTCCTTGTAGGACGAGCACTGGTCCTTCACCAGCAGGGTGAAGATCTCCTCGTGGGTCGGGCCGAGGAGGTAGTCGCCGCCCTTGCGGTCCTGGAGGCGGAAGAGCTCGGCGCCGTACTCGTCCCAGCGGCCGGTCGCCTCGTAGGGCTCGCGGGGCAGCAGGGCGGGCAGCGAGACCTCCTGCGCGCCGATGGCGTCCATCTCCTCGCGCACGATGCGCTCGACGTTGGAGAGCACCTTCTTGCCGAGCGGCAGCCAGCTCCAGATGCCGGCGGCGGTACGGCGGACGTAGCCGGCCCGGACGAGGAGCTTGTGACTGAGGACCTCGGCGTCGGCCGGGTCGTCGCGCAGCGTCTTCGCCATCAACTGGGACATGCGCTGGACCGGTGCGTTGGCCATGGTTCTCGTACTCCTGCCGGACGAAAGGTGATGGCATGGAGGTTAGCCGGGCGGCCCGCGCGGGCGGAAATCAGTTCCGGCGCGGCAACGGCAGCGGGGCGCCCATCACGGCGTACGGACGGGGTGCGCTGGGACTGCATCTCCCGGGGGCAACCCCCGGACCCCCGGCAGGACGGGTCACCCCCGCGGCAGCGGCAGCGGGGCGCCCATCACGGCGTACGGGCGGGGTGCGCTGGGGAAGTGGACCTGGCGGGCCAGGTCGACGTAGCCGAGGGAGCGGTAGAGGCCGCGGGCCGGGCTCTCGGTGTCGATGGCGGAGAGGATCGAGCGGGGCAGCTTCGACTGGTCGGTGATGGTGGTGATCAGCGCACGGCCCACGCCCCGCCCCTGGTAGCCGGGGTGGACATGGAGTTCGGTGATGACGAAGGAGTCGTCCAGCCAGGTGTCGTTGCCGGTGGCGCGGAGGTACGGCTGCACGACGGTGGACCACCAGTGGGTCCGGTCGTTCGGCATCCCGTACACGAAGCCGACCAGCCGTCGGGACCCGGTGGTCGCACCGTACGCGCGGGCGCCGGGGTTCTGGAGATGGCGCAGCATGATGTGGTGGCGGACGACGACCTCGTCCTCGCTCAGTCCGAAGGCGATGGCCTGTACGGCGAGGGCGTCGTCGACCCGGGCGGCGAGGTCGATCGGTCCGATCGTGACGTCGGTGTCAGCGTCATCCATGCGCCGCACCTTACAAGCGCCTCAGAAGAGCACGCTCATGAAGGCGCCGACCTCGCGGAATCCGACGCGGCGGTACGCGGCCCTGGCGGGGGTGTTGTAGTCGTTCACGTACAGGCTGACGACCGGGGCGACGTCGGAGAGGGCGTAGCGGAGGACGGCGGCCATGCCGGTCTCGGAGAGGCCGCGGCCCCGGTGCTCGGGGGCGACCCAGACGCCCTGGATCTGGCAGGCCTGGCGGGTGGCGGCGCCGATCTCGGCCTTGAAGACGACCTCGCCGTCCTCGATGCGGGCGAAGGAGCGGCCGGATCCGACGAGTTCGGCGACGCGGGCCTGGTAGAGCAGTCCGCCGTCGCCGGCCATCGGCGAGATGCCGACCTCCTCGGTGAACATGGCCACGCACGCGGGCATGATCAGCTCCATCTCCTCCTTGCGGATGCGACGGACGAGGGGGTCGGGGTCGACGGTCGCGGAGGGCGCCTCCGTGACCATCAGCGGCTGGTGGGCGCGGACGTCGCGGGCGGGGCCCCAGCTGGGTTCCAGGAGGCTCCAGAGCAGGGTGGTGGGCTCGGACGGGCCGACGATCGAGGAGCAGCGGCGGCCGGTCCTGCGGGCGCGGTCGGCGAAGGCGCGGACGGCTTCGGGGGTGGCGCAGATGGGGACGAGGTTGGCACCGGAGTAGCAGAGGGAGCGCAGCCGTCCGTCGGTGTACCAGCCCCACATCTCGCCGCCGAGGCGCCAGGGGTCGAGCCCGGCGGCCTGGACGCGGGCGGCGACGAAGGCGTTCTCGACGGGGGCGCTCTCCAGGACGGCGAGCGCGGCGCCGAGGTCGGCGGGTTCGAGGACCCGGGTGGTGGTCTGCGTCAACACGAGGGGGCCTCACCATGCGGTCTGCTGATTCTCCGCACTGTACCTGGCGCGTCGGGGAGGCGGCGGGTGAGTGCGCGGGGTCCCGGTCAGGAGCCCGCGGACGGCCTGCCCGGCACCTGTCGGGGCCGGTGGGCCCCTGCCGGGCTCGCCTCGCGCGAGCAGCGCGGGCCAAGCGCGGGCAGCGCGGGGCGGGAGGAGTACGCGGAGTACGTGTCGGCCACGGCAGCCACCGCGAGCGCCAGGCGCCTGGCCACGGCTGCAGGCCCGGCGGCAGAAACCCCGGGGCCCCCGGCGCTTCCGCGCCGGGGGCCCCGGGGTGTGCGTACCCGCGTACGTCGTCAGACGCCGATGGCGACCGTCGGCTCGCCCGACATCACGCCGTCCTTCTCCATCTGCTCGGCGATCTTCATCGCCTCCTCGATCAGGGTCTCGACGATCTTCGACTCGGGGACGGTCTTGATGACCTCGCCCTTGACGAAGATCTGGCCCTTGCCGTTGCCCGACGCGACGCCCAGGTCGGCCTCGCGGGCCTCGCCGGGGCCGTTGACGACGCAGCCCATGACGGCGACGCGCAGCGGGACCTCCATGCCGTCCAGGCCGGCGGTCACCTCTTCGGCGAGCTTGTAGACGTCGACCTGGGCGCGCCCGCAGGACGGGCAGGACACGATCTCCAGGCGGCGCGGCTTGAGGTTCAGCGACTCCAGGATCTGGTTGCCGACCTTGACCTCCTCGACCGGCGGCGCGGAGAGGGAGACGCGGATGGTGTCGCCGATGCCCTCGGACAGCAGCGCGCCGAAGGCGACGGCGGACTTGATGGTGCCCTGGAAGGCGGGGCCGGCCTCGGTGACGCCGAGGTGCAGCGGGTAGTCGCACTGGGCGGCGAGCTGGCGGTAGGCGTTGACCATCACGACCGGGTCGTTGTGCTTGACCGAGATCTTGATGTCGCCGAAGCCGTGCTCCTCGAAGAGGGAGGCCTCCCACAGCGCGGACTCGACCAGCGCCTCGGGGGTGGCCTTGCCGTACTTCTTCAGCAGTCGCGCGTCGAGCGAGCCGGCGTTGACGCCGATCCGGATCGGGGTGCCCGCGTCCTTGGCGGCGTGGGCGATCTCCTTGACCTTGTCGTCGAACTGCTTGATGTTGCCCGGGTTGACGCGGACGGCCGCGCAGCCGGCCTCGATGGCGGCGAAGACGTACTTCGGCTGGAAATGGATGTCGGCGATCACGGGGATCTGCGACTTCCTCGCGATCGTGGCGAGCGCGTCGGCGTCGTCCTGCGTGGGGCAGGCGACGCGCACGATCTGGCAGCCGGAGGCGGTCAGCTCGGCGATCTGCTGGAGCGTGGCGCCGATGTCGGACGTCCGGGTCGTCGTCATGGACTGGACCGAGACGGGTGCGTCGCCGCCGACGGCCACCGTGCCGACCTGGATCTGGCGGCTCTTGCGCCGCTCGGCGAGCCGGGTCGGAACGGACGGGATACCGAGAGAGATCGCGGTCATCAGCTGTACAACCCCAAGGTGTGGTTCATCGGGCTCAGGTCTTCGAGATTACCGCCCCGGCGGTGGGTGGCCGGACACCCCGGGGGTCCGGCCACCCAAGGGTCACGTCAGCTTCACCGGGTTGACGATGTCCGCGGCGAGGACGAGCAGGGTGAAGCAGACGAACACGCCCGCCACCACGTACGCGGCCGGCATCAGCTTGGCCACGTCGAACGGGCCCGGGTCGGGACGCCGGAAGATCCGCGCGGTGTGGCGGCGCAGGGACTCCCACAGGGCGCCGGCGATGTGACCGCCGTCGAGCGGGAGCAGCGGCAGCATGTTGAACAGGAACAGCGAGACGTTGAACATGACGAGCAGCTGGAGGAAGAAGACCAGCCGGGTCTCCGCCGGGGCCTCGATGCTCATCAGCTCGCCGCTGATGCGGGCCGCGCCGACGACGCCGACCGGGGAGTCCTGCTTGCGTTCGCCGTCGCCGAAGGTGGCGTCCCAGAGGTCCGGGATCTTGCCGGGCAGGGCGAGGACGGACTCGAAGCCGGCCTGGAGCTGGTCGGTCATCCGGGAGGCGGACTCGCCGAAGGTGAGCGGCACGACCTCGCGGCCGGACTCGAAGCCCAGGTAGCCGGCGGAGACGTACTGCGCGGGCTGGACGACCCGGCCGTCCGCGTCCTTCTTGAGGACCTTGTTCTCCAGGAGCGTGGCCTTGAGGTCCATCTCCTGCCCGTCCCGCTCGACCGTGACGGTGGCGGCGCCGGTCGTGGCGCGGATGCGGTCGGAGAGGGTGTTCCAGTCGGTGACGCGTTCGCCGTTGAAGGCGACGATCCGGTCGCCCTTGAGCAGGCCGGCCGCCTTCGCGGGTGAGGGCCGGTCGCCGGCCTTGCAGGTGTCGCGCTTCTCGCTCTGGTCGATGACGCAGGTGGTGACGCCCGCGACCTTGGTGGTCTGGGTCTCGAAACCGACGGCCATCGCGCTGCCGAAGAAGAGCAGGACGGCGAGGATCAGGTTCATGAACGGGCCGGCGAACATCACGATGACGCGCTTCCACGGCTTGCGCGTGTAGAAGAGCCGCTTCTCGTCGCCCGGCTGGAGCTCCTCGAAGGAGGCCTCGCGGGCGTCCTCGATCATGGCGCGCCACGGCGAGGTGGAGCGGGCTTCGATGCGGCCGTCCTTGCCGGGCGGGAACATGCCGATCATGCGGATGTAGCCGCCGGCCGGGACGGCCTTGATGCCGTACTCCGTCTCGCCCTTCTTCCGCGACCAGATGGTCGGGCCGAAGCCGACCATGTACTGGGGCACGCGGATGCCGAAGAGCTTGGCCGTGGAGAGGTGGCCGAGCTCGTGCCAGGCGATGGAGACGAGCAGCCCGAACGCGAACAGCGCGATGCCGAGCAGCGTCAGAAGTACGGTCATGCGCGCGCCTCCGCGGTCGCCTTCGCAGCCTGTGCTGCCAGTTCCCGGGCCCGGGCGCGTGCCCAGGTCTCCGCTTCCAGGACGTCCGACACGGTCAGGGAAGTTCCCCGCTCGGGGGTGCCGTGCTCCGTGACGACTGCCGTGACCGTATCCATGATTCCGTTGAACGGCAGCCTTCCGGCGAGAAACGCCTCGACGCACTCCTCGTTCGCCGCGTTGAAGACGGCGGGCGCGGTGCCGCCCAGCTCGCCGACGTGGCGGGCCAGGCCGACGGAGGGGAAGGCCTCGGTGTCGAGCGGGAAGAACTCCCAGCTGGAGGCCTTGGTCCAGTCGAAGGCGGGGGCCGCGTCCGGGACCCGCTCGGGCCAGCCGATGCCGAGGGCGATCGGGCCGCGCATGTCCGGCGGGGTGGCCTGGGCGAGGGTGGAGCCGTCGGTGAACTCGACCATCGAGTGGACGTACGACTGGGGGTGGACGACGACCTCGATGCGGTCGAAGGGGATGTCGTAGAGGAGGTGCGCCTCGATGACCTCCAGGCCCTTGTTCACCAGGGTGGCGCTGTTCACCGTGATGACCGGGCCCATGGCCCAGGTCGGGTGGGCGAGGGCGTCCTCGCGGCTGACGTGCGCCAGCTCCGCCCGCGTACGGCCGCGGAACGGGCCGCCGGAGGCGGTGACGACCAGCTTGCGCACGTCGGCGCGGGTGCCGGCGGCGAGGGCCTGGAACAGGGCGGCGTGCTCGGAGTCGACCGGGATGATCTGGCCGGGCTTGGCCAGCGCCTTGACCAGCGGGCCGCCGACGATCAGCGACTCCTTGTTGGCGAGGGCGAGGGTACGGCCGGCTTCGAGGGCGGCGAGGGTGGGCGCGAGGCCGATGGAGCCGGTGATGCCGTTGAGGACCGTGTGGCAGGGCGAGGCGGCCAGCTGGGTGGCGGCGTCGGGTCCGGCCAGGATCTCGGGGAGGGCGGCACCGGCGCCGTAGAGCCGGGTCAGCGCCTCGCGCAGCTCGGGCGCCTTGTCCTCGCGGGCGACGGCGATCGCACCGACCTTCAGCCGGTGGGCCTGCTCGGCGAGCAGCTCGACCCGGCCGCCGGAGGCGGCGAGGGCCGTGACCCGGAAGCGGTCGGGGTTGCGCAGGACCAGGTCGATGGCCTGGGTGCCGATGGACCCGGTGGAGCCGAGGACGACGATGTCACGGCGGCCTTCGGTCGGATCGAAGATCCGGTGCGGGTCGGCGAGAGGAGAGGGGCGGTCGCTCATGCCCCCCATTCTTGCCGCAAAGCCCGCGCGTCCTTCACGGGGTGCGGGTGAACGCTCCGAAGTCGTCTCCGAAGCTGTCTCGGAAGACGTCTCCGAAGACGTCGTGGAAGTCGGGGAAGGTCTTCCGTACGCAGCCGGGGTCGTCGTAGGTGATGCCGGGGGTGCGCAGGGCGGCGACGGCGAAGGACATGACGATCCGGTGGTCGCCGTGGGTGGCGATCTCGGCGGGGCCTGCGGGGGTGCCTGGCTGGATCTCGATCCAGTCGGGTCCGGTGGTGACGGTGATGCCGAGGCGGCGGAGGTTCTCGGCGCAGGCGTCGAGGCGGTCGCACTCCTTGACGCGGGTGTTGGCGACGTCCTCGATGCGTACGGGTCCGTCGGCGAAGGGCGCGAGGGCGGCGAGGGTCGGCATGGTGTCGGAGATGTCGCGCATGTTGACGGTGAGGCAGTGGAGGGTGCCCGTGCCGCGGACGGTGGTGGCCGTGTCGGTGATCTCGACGTCGGCGCCCATCCGGCGCAGGACGTCGACGAAGCCGAGGTCGCCCTGGAGGGCGCCGGTGCCGAGGCCGGGGACGGTGACCGTGGTGCCGGCCTGGAGCGCGGCGGCGGCGAAGAAGTACGAGGAGGTGGAGGCGTCGGGCTCGATGGCGTAGGTGGTGGCGGTGTAGCCGGTGGGGGCGACGGTGTACGTACGGCCCTGGTGGCCGACGTCCGCCCCGAAGGCGCGCATCATCGCGAGGGTGATCTCGACGTACGGCTCCGAGACGAGGTCGGTGACCGTGATGGTGAGGCCCTCGGCGGTGAGCGGGCCGAGCATGAGGAGCGCGGTCAGGTACTGGGAGGACTCGCCTGCGTCGAGGGTGAGTGCCCCGCCCTTGATGCCGGCGGCGTGGACGGTGAGGGGGTGGTGGCCCTCGCGCTCGTGGTGGCGGAGGTCGACGCCGAGGGTGCGGAGGGCGGTGGTGAGGGGGCCGAGGGGGCGGCGGCGCATCTGGGGGGAGGCGTCGAAGGTGTAGGTGCCGTGGCCTGCGGCGGCGGCGAGGGTGGGGAGGAAGCGGGCGGTGGTGGCGCCGTCGCGGCAGTAGACGTCGGCTGCGTCGGCTTTCGGTCCGTCGGGCCGCCCTTGGATGTGCCAGGCGCCCGGCTCCTGGCGGACCTCGTACCCGAGCGCCTTCAGCCCTTCGGCGAAGCCCTCGGTGTCGTCGGAGCGGAGGGGCCGGAGGAGGGTGCTGGTCCCGCGGGCGGCGGCGGCGAGGAAGAGCGCGCGTGCGGTGACGGACTTGGAGCCGGGGATGTCGATGACGGTCACGACCCCCATGGTGCCGTGGGCTCGGGCGCCCGGCGTCGACCGTCCGCGACGTGGACGGGTCCCCCGCCCCCGGTTGTGGGCAATCGTTCCTGCGGGACGATTGCCCACAACGGCGGTTGGGGTTGGGATCGGTGGGGGGATCCGCTACGGGATCTTGCGGTGGGCGTTCTCCTCCTGGGACGGGCCCGGGGTCGCGTCGGCGATCCAGGGGGCGTCGCCCGAGGGGTCCACCACGCCCTCCTCCAGCCAGGCGAAGCGGCCCGCCAGGACGCCGTCCACCACCCGGCGGTCCACGTCGTCCGTGTTGGACCAGAGGCGGCCGAAGAGTTCCTCCACGCGGAGGCGGGACTGCCGGCAGAAGGCGTCCGCGAGCGCGTGGGCCTCCCGGCCGTTCGGGTCGCCCGTGGAGCGGAGCCATTCCGCCCTCACGCACGCCGCGCTCATCGCGAAGAGCTCCGCACCGATGTCCACGATCCGACCGAGGAACGCCTGCTTGAGCTCCATCCGGCCCTGCCACCGCGACATCGCGTAGAACGTCGAGCGGGCCAGCTTCCTCGACGTCCGTTCGACGTAGCGGAGGTGAGTGGCGAGGGCGCCGAACTCCGCGTACGCACCCGGCAGTTGGCCCGGGCCCGCCACCAGCTTCGGCAGCCAGCGTGCGTAGAAGCCGCCCGCCCTCGCCCCCGCCTTCGCCTTGTCGCCCAGCGACTTGTCCGGGTCGATGATGTCGCCCGCCACCGCGAGATGCGCGTCGACCGCCTCGCGGGCGATGAGCAGGTGCATGATCTCGGTCGAGCCCTCGAAGATGCGGTTGATACGGAGGTCCCGCAGGAGCTGTTCCGCCGGGACCGCGCGCTCGCCCCGGGCCGCCAGCGAGTCCGCCGTCTCGTAACCCCGCCCACCCCGGATCTGGACCAGTTCGTCGGCGATGAGGCAGCCCATCTCGGAGCCGTAGAGCTTCGCGAGCGCCGCCTCGATCCGGATGTCGTTGCGGTCCTCGTCCGCCATCTGGGAGGACAGGTCCACGACCGCCTCCAGGGCGAACGTGGTCGCCGCGATGAACGAGATTTTCGTGCCGACGGCCTCGTGCCGGGCGACCGGCTTGCCCCACTGCTCCCGTACCGCCGACCACTCGCGGGCGATCTTCAGCGCCCACTTCCCCGCGCCCACGCACATCGCGGGGAGCGAGAGCCGGCCGGTGTTCAGCGTGGTGAGGGCGATCTTCAGGCCCGCGCCCTCCGGGCCGATCCGGTTCGCGGCCGGCACCCGTACGCCGTGGAAGCGCGTGACGCCGTTCTCCAGGCCGCGCAGGCCCATGAAGGCGTTGCGGTGCTCTACGGTGATGCCCGGCGAGTCCGCCTCGACGACGAAGGCGGTGATGCCGCCCCGGTGCCCCTCGGACCTTGGCACCCTCGCCATGACGACGAGCAGGTCGGCGACGACGCCGTTGGTCGTCCAGAGCTTCACCCCGTCGATGACGTAGGTGTCGTCACCGTCCGGGACGGCCGTGGTGGCGAGACGGGCCGGGTCGGAGCCCACGTCCGGCTCCGTGAGGAGGAACGCGGAGATGTCGGTGGTGGCCAGCCGCGGGAGGTAGGTGTCGCGCTGTTCCTGCGTACCGAAGACTTTCAGCGGCTGCGGTACGCCGATCGACTGATGCGCCGAGAGCAGCGCGCCGATCGCGGGGCTCGCGGAGCCGACGAGGGCGAGGGCACGGTTGTAGTACACCTGGGTGAGGCCGAGCCCGCCGTACTTCGTGTCGATCTTCATCCCGAACGCGCCGAGTTCCTTGAGGCCGGTGACGACCTCGTCGGGGATGCGGGCCTCGCGTTCGATCAGCCTGCTGTCGATCCGCGTCTCGCAGAAGTCGCGCAGCTTGGCGAGAAAGGCCTCGCCGCGCCGTACGTCCTCGTCGGAGGGGAGCGGGTGGGGGTGGATGAGGTCCAGCCGGAAGCGGCCGAGGAACAGTTCCTTGGCGAAGCTGGGTTTGCGCCAGTCCTGCTCGCGCGCTGCCTCGGCGACCTGCCGGGCCTCGCGTTCGGTGACCTTGGGCCGCTGGGTGGGTGCGGACATGAGGAGCTCACCTCGCCGCTCGTCGGATGCCTTGTGGCTACTCGTCCGTAGTACCCGATTCCGGGCGGTACGGAAAGCCGTACGGAATGGCGAGAGGTCGCCCTGGGAGAATCACGGGACCGTAGCTCTGAGGAGGGGAACATGATCGTTCCGGTGGTTCTGGTCGTCCTCGCGCTCGCAGTCGGCGGGTGCGTGTGTGTGGTGTGGGCGGATCGGGGCGGGCCGCGCTGGGTGCGCGGCGTGGCGGCCGTGACGCTCGCGGCGGGCGAGCTGGTACGCCGTTCCGGCAAGGGCGGCGGGCGGAAGAGCCAGGACCAGCTCGGCGACGGCTGAGGCCGCACACACGAAGACGGCCGGAGCCCCCGCACAGTGGGCTCCGGCCGTCGGCTTGTGTGGCGTACGGGTTACAGCGCCAGGCCCGTGAGGACCAGGACGCGCTCGTACGTGTAGTCGTCCATCGCGTACTTGACGCCCTCGCGGCCGACGCCGGACTTCTTGGCGCCGCCGTACGGCATCTGGTCGGCGCGGTAGGACGGGACGTCGCCGATGATCACGCCGCCGACCTCGAGCGCGCGGTGGGCGCGGAACGCGGTCTGGAGGTCGTGGGTGAAGACGCCGGCCTGGAGGCCGAAGTCCGAGTCGTTGACGGCGGCGAAGGCCTCGGCCTCGCCGTCGACCCTGGCGATCGTGAGGACCGGGCCGAAGGCCTCGGCGCGGGCCAGGGTGACGTCGGCCGGGAGGTCGGCGAGGACGGTCGGGGCGTAGGTCGCGCCGTCGCGCTCGCCGCCGGCGAGCAGCTTCGCGCCGCCCTTGACGGCCTCGTCGACCCAGGACTCGACGCGCTTGGCGGCGTCCTCGTTGACCAGCGGGCCGACGTCGGTGGCGTCGTCCGCCGGGTCGCCGGTGACCTGGGCCTCGACGGCGGCGACGATCTTCGGGACGAGCCGGTCGTAGACGGCGGCGTCGGCGATCACGCGCTGCACGGAGATGCAGGACTGGCCGCCCTGGTAGTTGGAGAAGGTGGCGATCCGGGTCGCCGCCCAGTCCAGGTCCTGCTCGGACGCCCAGTCGCCGAGGACGACGGCGGCGGCGTTGCCGCCGAGCTCCAGGGTGCAGTGCTTGTGCGGCACGGACTGCTGGATGGCGTAACCGACGGTGTCCGAGCCGGTGAAGGAGATGACCGGGAGGCGCTCGTCCTTGACGAGGGCGGGCATCCGGTCGTTCGGCACGGTCAGGACGGACCAGGAGCCGGCCGGCAGGTCGGTCTCGGCCAGCAGCTCGCCCAGGACGAGGGACGAGATGGGGGTGGCCGGGGCCGGCTTGAGGATGATGGGGGCGCCGACGGCGATGGCCGGGGCGACCTTGTGGGCGCTGAGGTTCAGCGGGAAGTTGAACGGGGCGATGCCGAGGACGACGCCCTTGGGGATCCGGCGGGTGAGCGCCAGGCGGCCGACGCCGCCGGCCTCGGTGTCGAGGCGCTGGACCTCTCCGCCGTTGAAGCGGCGGGCTTCCTCGGCGGCGAAGCGGAAGACGGAGACGGCGCGGCCGACCTCGCCACGGGCCCACTTGATGGGCTTGCCGTTCTCGGCGGAGATCAGCTGGGCGATCTCCTCGGTGCGCTCGGCGAGCCGCTTCGACACGTGGTCGAGGGCGGCGGCGCGGACGTGCGCCGGGGTCGCGGCGAACTCGTCGACGACGGCGTGCGCGGCGGCGACGGCCTCCTCGACCTGGGCCTCGGTGGGCACGCTGACCTTGCCGACCAGACGTCCGTCATAGGAGTTCGTGACGTCGAAGGTGGCGTCGCCGGTGGCCTCGCGGCCGGCGAGCCAGAAGGCGTGGGTGGTCGTCATTGCGTCCCGGCCCTTTCCGTTGGGTGGTGCGAGGGGGGTGCTCTCGCGCTCTCGTGCCACGTTAGGGCGAATCGGGCGGGGGGTGGTTTGTGCGGTGTGGAGTGGTGGGGTTCTTCGACTCTTACGGATTGGCTGAAGTGCGTGAGCTCTTACGGATTGGCGGACTCCGGGGGACAACCCCTGAGTCCGCTCGTTCAGCCTCTGCGTTCCGTCGTCACGATCAGGCAGACGCCCGCCACGACGATCGCGCCGCCGAGCATGATCGGCCAGGTCAGCGCCTCGCCGAGGATCAGCGAGCCGAGGGCGACGGCGACGATCGGGTTGACGTAGGCGTAGGTGGCGACGAGGGAGAGCGGTGCGGTCTGGAGGAGCCAGGCGTACGCGGTGAAGGCGATCAGGGACCCGAAGACGATGAGGTACGCGAGGGCGGTCCAGGAGCGGGTGGAGATCGCGGCGAGGTCCAGGCCGTGCTGCTCGCCCCGGATCAGGCCGACCGCGGCGCAGCCGAGGCCGCCGGCGAGCATCTCGTACGCGCTGGCGGTGAAGGGGTTGGCGGGCATCGGGATCCGGGAGGACGAGAACGAGCCGACCGACCAGAGCAGGGTCCCGACGATGACGAGGGCGACGCCGCCGATCCGGACGTCGCCGCTGAGCCCGGGGAGGGTGAGGACGGCGAGTCCGGCGAGTCCGAGGAGGACGCCCGCGAGGCCCCCGGCGGTGGGGCGGTGCCCGTAGAAGGCCTTGAGGACGACGACCCAGGCGGGGACGACGGCGACGAGGAGGGCGGCGAGGCCGGAGGGGACGGAGGTCTCGGCGAGGACGACGAGGCCGTTGCCGCCGAGGAGCAGGAGCAGTCCGACGAGCGCGGCGGAACCGAGCTGCGCGCGGGTGACGCGGAGGGCGGAGGGGCCTTGGCGCCAGGCGATCAGCCCGACGAGGAGGAGGCCCGCGACCACGAAGCGGAGTCCGGCGGAGAGGAACGGCGGCATCGTCTCGACGACGACCCGGATCCCGAGGTACGTCGACCCCCAGACGACGTACACGATCCCGAGCGCCGCCCAGACGGCCCCGGATATCCGTCGGGCGGGGGTGGGGGTGGGGGTGGGTGAGGCGGGGTGCGAGCGGACCTCGTGGGTCGGGTCGGCGGGGCTTGTCATGTGCAGGAGGTTATGCACTCCGTGGGCGGATGACCAGGAATATTGCCCGGGATCGGGCAGGGGGAAGCGGTTTCAGTGCGGTATGTCGGAGCGGGGGCACAGACTCTCCCCCACCCCGCCCCTTCCCGAAACCTTGCCGGCAGCCGGGGGCTCCGCCCCCCGCCCCCGACGCGGCAGCTCCGCGCCGCGCTCCGACGGGCGCGGAGCCCGGCGCACCGGGGCAGGCGGGGGACAACCTGCGGGCGGCCCCCGCCGAGCCATCTCGGCATGAGGGGCTCCGCCGCACCCCGTCCGTGGGCACCTCCGCGCCGCCCTCGCCGACGTCCGGGCGGGCGGCGAACCGACGGGCGCGAGGCTCGGCGCGCAGTGGCCGACGGCGCGGCCGGGCGGGCACCCGCCGGGCAATCGCGGCCCGGTGCTCCGCCGCCCCCCTCGGGGGGCAGCTTCGGCTCGCCCCGACGCGGCGGCCGGCGGGCGCGTGAGCCCGGCGCACAGGGCCGGCGGGTGCGGGCGGCGGTTCGGAGCGGGCGGGACGCCGTATGGCGAGCCCGCGCCGAGCAGCCTCGGCCCAGGGGCTCCGCCGCACCCCACCTCGCGGGCAGCTACGCCTCCGCGACCCCGACGCGGCAGCCGGGCGCACGGTGCCGACGGGCGCAGCCGGGCAAGTGCGCGCAGGCAGGGCGGGACGCAGGCGGCGGCGCACCGCCGAGCAGCCTGGGCCCCAGGGGGCTCCCGGTGCGCGCCCAGGCCCCGTCGCCGTTCCTAGCGGTCGTCCGCCTCCGATGACGTGGCCTTGAGGGCCAGCCAGAGTTCCATGCGGACGTCCGGGTCGTCGAGGGAGCGGCCGAGGATTTCTTCGACTCGGCGCATGCGGTAGCGGAGGGTGTGGCGGTGGACGCCCAGGTCTGCGGCTGCCGCGTCCCACTGGCCGTGGCGGGAGAGCCAGGCGCGGAGGGAGGCCACCAGGTCGCCGCGGCCCGTGGCGTCGTGCTCGTACAGGGCGCGCAGCATGCCGTCCGCGAAGGCGCGTACCGCGTCGTCGGCCAGGAGGGGGAGGACCGAGCCGGCCGCGAGGTCCTCGTGTTCGACCAGGGCCCTGCCGCGCCGCCGCGCCACCGAGAGGGCCTGTTCGGCCTGCTTGTACGCGGCCGCCGCCGCGATCGGACCCGCCGGGGCGGAGAGCCCGACCACGACGCCGGCCTCCTCCGCGTCCCGTTCCGTGTACGCCTCGCAGGCAGTGACCACCGCACCGCCGTCCCCGGCCAGGACCAGCAGCCGCTCCTCGCCCTCCGGGACCGTCAGGACCGTCTCGCCCGCGCGGGCCGCCGCCGACTCCAGGGCCTCGGCCAGCTCAGGAAGCGGCGGCTCGCCCTCCCGCTCCCCCGCCGCCGGTTCGGCGATGAGCAGCCGGAACGGGGCGTCGAGGAGCCCGCCGTACAGGTCGCCCGCCACCGCCCGCGCGTGGTCCGGCTGGCCGGACAGCATCATCCGCAGCACCGCCGCGCCGAGCCGCCCCTCCGCCGCCTGGAGCGAGCGCGAGCGCTCGGTGGTGAGCGTGAGCAGGGCGATCGCGGAGTGCACGGCGTACCGTTCCGCCGTCCCGAGCGGCGCGCCCGTGCCGACCGCGAGCGCGCCCCTGACCCGCCGGCCGGTGCCCAGGGACTGGAGCTCGACCCGGTCGTCCGTACCGCCGACCACCGCGCTCGCGGGCGCCGGCCGCTCCCGCAGCCGTTCGACGTCGGGCGTCAGCCTGGCGGCCCGCCGCGCCGCCCACTCGGGGGACACCGCGACGACCTTCCCGGACGTGTCGTACAGCGCGGCCCAGCCGTCCACGTGTGCCGCGAGCCGCGCCACCACCGCGTCCGGGCCTTCGGCCAGGGCCGCCCGGGTCATCTCCCGCTGGGCCTCGAAGCCCGCCGTGACCGCCCGGTACTGGTCGGCCGCGATCGCCGCGGAGACCGCCTTGCTGATGGCCAGGAACGGGGTCCGCCGCGGTACTTCGAGCAGCGGAAGACCCTCCTCCCGCGCCGCGTCCACGAGCGCCGGCGGAATGTCCTCGTGGTTGACGCCGATGGCGAAGCCGAGCCCCACCACGCCCGCGGCGAGCAGCCGCCGGACGTAGCGGCGCATCGCCTCGGCGTCCTCGGCGTCCAGGGTGAGCGCGGTGGTGAGCAGCAGCTCGCCGCCCTCCATGTACGGGACGGGGTCGGCGAGCTCGCTGACATGGGCCCAGCGCACGGGGGTGTCGAGGCGGTCCTCACCCGCGCGGACGGTGAGCTTGAGCGCCGAGTGCTGGACGAGGGAGGCGAGGGTGGGCGGCATGGAGTCCGTCGGACCTTTGAGCGAGGGGCCGCCGCTCAGCCGAGCGGCGCCCCCGATTGTGCCAGGGCCCGCGCGCGCCCGCTCCGGCTCGGCGCAGACCTCGCGACACGCTCCGGTTCGGCATGGGCCCCGCGCGCCCGCTCGGCGGCGACCCCGAACAGCCGTCCTTCAGCCGCGCAGGTCCACGAGCAGCGGTGGCGTGTGGTCGCCACGTACGTCCGTCAGGGACAGCACCGCGTGCCCGGCGGGGACCGCGTGGGCGAGGTCGGAGGCCGACCAGCGCTCCCGCTCCACCTCCCGTACGGTCACCGCCTCCGCCGTCGCCGCCCGGCCGGTCACCAGGCGGCGCATGAAGTGCAGGGCCTTGGTCAGCGGCTCGTCGGAGATGATCTGCCGGTTGGTGACGTCCCGGGTCTGCACCCATTCGGTGCCCCAGGTCTCGGCGAACCGGCCGCCGTCCCAGGGGGCGATCCCGGCGAACGCCATCCGGCAGCCGACGGCCCCGAGCAGCGGCCCGCGCAGCGCCTCCGGTACGTCCTCCAGGCTACGGAGCGCGAGCACGACGCCCGCGTTGGCGGAACGCAGCCGCTGCAGCGCCCGTACGGAGTCGCCGGTGACGGTGTACGTCGCGTCGTCCAGGACCAGACAGGCGAAGAGGGACCGGTCGCGGCGGGCGAGGGTGGCCTCCGCGAACTGGGCGAGCAGCAGGCGGGAGACGATCCGGGAGGCCTCGGCGTGCCCGCGTTCGGGCAGGTCGACGCGGACGCGGAGCGGGTGCTCGACGGCGCGGAGGGAGAACTGCGGCCGCTCCCGCTCCCCCGCACCGTCCTCCGTACGGAAGAAGCCCGCGAACGCCGGCCGGTCGAGGAAGGCGACGCGCTCGGCGAGCAGCACACCGACCTCGTCGCCGCGCTCCGCCTGCCGCTGCCGGGCGTCCAGCTCGCGCAGCTGGGCGGGGTCGCCCGCCACGGCGGCCCGCAGCGCGGTGAGCGCCTCGGCCGTGCCGCCGAGCAGCTCGCGCAGCTCGGGCACGCCCGGGAACCGGCCGTACGCGGCCCGGAACGGGCCGATCAGCTGGGCGAGCGCGGTGGCGGCCCGGCGGCTGTCGGCGACCAGGTCTCCGACCAGGGCCTCGGCGAGCATCCGGGCGGCCTCGTCGGGGTCGTCGGCGCCGCCGTACAGGTCGAGGTCGTGGGTGGAGCCGGGCCGCCCGACGGCGACGACGACGTCGAAGGCATCGTCGGGGCCGAGCGCGGCGCCCTGGGCGGTGACGGCGACGACGGCGGCGCGGTTGGCGAGGGCCTGCAGGCAGAGCGCCTCGACCACGGGGCGGACGAGCCGCACGGTCTTCCCGGCGCCCGCGGGCCCGACGGCGAGCAGCGAGGTCCCGAGCACGGCCGGCTCCAGGGCGACGCCGGTGGTGCGCCGGGCGTAGGGGTTGCGGGGGTGGTCGGCGGCGGTGCCGATGAGGACCTGGCCGGTGGCGAGGTCGTGGGTGGCGGTACGGACGGGCAGGTCGCGCAGGCCCGAGGGGTGGCCGCAGGCGGCGGCGCCCCGGGTGCGTACGGCCTCGGTGAAGGCGGCGAGGCGCTCGGGCCGGGTCCGTACGCCCTGCCAGGCGCGGCGGATCCGCGCGTAGTCGACGTCGCCGAGCACGCCCTGCCGGGTCGCCTCGGCGAGCTGGGCGGCGGCCTCGGGCAGTCCGGCGTCGCGCAGTTCCGGCCACTCGGCGGGGTTGGCGGCCGGCGAGGCCGGCGGCGACGGCGGCGACGGGGCCGCAGCGGATCCGGCACTTCCCAGACGTCGGCGTACGGCCGGCCAGGCACCGACCCGGCCGACGGCCGCCACGAGGGCGGCGATGAGGAGCACGTAGTAGAGGTTGGAGACCCAGGTGAGCCAGGTGACCGTGCGGGGCATCTCGCGCCAGACGCCCGGCAGGAGCACGAACAGGGGCCAGATGGGGACGCCGTAGCGCTGCCAGACCTCGCGCCAGTTGCCGACCCGGCCGAAACCGACGGCGAAGAGGGTGAGGAGGATCGCGTACCAGAGGTAGGTCGCGCCGACGTACACCTCGAAGTCGGGGCTCGCGGGGGTGCGCCAGTCCTCGGGCACGAGCCACAGCATCGGCAGCAGCCACCAGTCGTTGACGAAGATCCACCACCCCTCCAGGTAGCCGTTCCAGAGGAGTGACCAGAGGAGCCAGCCGCAGAGGTACGCGACGAAGGCGCCGGTGAACAGCTGGCGGCCGGGCACGAGGTCCGGTTCGAGCTCGGGCCGCTCGCGGTGCCCGAGCCGCCAGATGCCGGGGGCGGCGGCGGGGCGGGGGATGCGGAGCCACTCGGCGACCCCGATCCGGGTCGGCGCGTGGGTGGGCGGCGGCGGTACGGCGGGCTGAGCGGCCCGGTGCGCCCGAGGCGCCTGCGGCGGCGGTCCGGCCGGCACGGGCGGCCCGGCCGGCCGCGGAACGGCACCCCTCCGAGGATCACGCGACTCGGCGCCTCCCCCGGAGTCGCGCGACTCGTACGTGCCTTCGGTCTCCATGAAACCCCTGCCCCCTGACCAGCCAGGTCGCCGCATCTGTGCCACCGTCAATCTAGTGGGCACGGACCGGCCCGGAGCGGTTTCCCCGCCGCCATGCCCCCGCCAAGACCGCGCCATGTCCACACCGGACAAGGAGATACCCCGCAACACTCCCGATCGGCGCATGCCCACGTCCCTCCCCCGCGCCTAGCCTGCGGAAGAAACCCACAAGAGCGTCCAGAACACCCCAGGAGCCCCGCATGAACGCTGTCCCGCAGGAGCGGCGCGTCGTCACCGCCATTCCCGGCCCGAAGTCGCAGGAGCTTCAGGCCCGCCGCCTCGACACCGTGGCCGGCGGCGTGGGCTCCGTGCTGCCCGTCTTCACCGCGAAGGCCGGCGGCGGCATCATCGAGGACGTCGACGGCAACCGCCTGATCGACTTCGGCTCCGGCATCGCCGTGACCTCCGTCGGCGCCTCCGCCGAGGCCGTCGTGCGCCGCGCCGCCGCGCAGCTCGCCGACTTCACGCACACCTGCTTCATGGTGACGCCGTACGAGGGTTACGTCGAGGTCTGCGAGGCGCTGGCCGAGCTGACCCCGGGCGACCACGCCAAGAAGTCCGCGCTCTTCAACTCGGGCGCCGAGGCCGTCGAGAACGCGGTCAAGATCGCCCGTTCGTACACCAAGCGCCAGGCCGTCGTCGTCTTCGACCACGGCTACCACGGCCGTACCAACCTCACGATGGCGCTGACGGCGAAGAACATGCCGTACAAGCAGGGCTTCGGCCCGTTCGCGCCCGAGGTCTACCGCGTGCCGGTCGCCTACGGCTACCGCTGGCCCACCGGCGCCGAGAACTGCGGCCCCGAGGCCGCCGCCCAGGCGATCGACAACATCACCAAGCAGATCGGCGCCGAGAACGTCGCCGCGATCATCATCGAGCCGGTCCTCGGCGAGGGCGGCTTCATCGAGCCGGCCAAGGGCTTCCTGCCGGCGATCGTGAAGTTCGCCAACGACAACGGCATCGTCTTCGTCGCCGACGAGATCCAGTCCGGCTTCTGCCGCACCGGCCAGTGGTTCGCGTGCGAGGACGAGGGCATCGTCCCGGACCTGATCACGACCGCCAAGGGCATCGCGGGCGGTCTGCCGCTCGCCGCCGTCACCGGCCGCGCCGAGATCATGGACTCCGTGCACGGCGGCGGTCTGGGCGGCACCTACGGCGGCAACCCGGTGGCCTGCGCCGGCGCGCTCGGCTCCATCGAGACGATGAAGGAGCTCGACCTCAACGCCAAGGCGAAGCACATCGAGTCGCTCATGAAGACCCGCCTGTCGGCGATGGCGGAGAAGTTCGACGCCATCGGTGACATCCGCGGCCGTGGCGCCATGATCGCCATCGAGCTGGTCAAGGACCGCGCGACCAAGGAGCCGAACCCGGAGGCCGCGGGCGCGCTCGCGAAGGCCTGTCACGCCGAGGGCCTGCTGGTCCTGACCTGTGGCACCTACGGCAACGTGCTCCGCTTCCTGCCGCCGCTGGTCATCGGTGACGACCTGCTGAACGAGGGTCTCGACATCATCGAGAACGCGTTCGGCCAGATCTGAGCCGATCCACACGCGGTGTGAAGAGAGTGTGGGGGGCCGATGGCGGGATGGAGTTCCGACTGTCGGTCCCCTTCTGTCTGCCGTACGGTTTCTGCAGATGAGAGAAACACCCCGCTCGCAGGAGACTGCGGGCGACAACAGGGCGGAGCCTCCCCAGCCCCGCCCTGGTCGCGCCCTGGCGCACACCACTGGAGCCTCGCGCTCCGGAACTCCTCACCGATCGGATGGCCGCCCGCCCCACACCCCCCGGGGCGCGCGGCAGCCCGATCACCTCGGACGCCCCGGAACCACCCCCCCTGTTCCGGGGCGTCCGGCTGTCTTCTTCGCGGTCGTCGTGCTGGCGCTCGTCACCTGGCAGGTCCTGGTGGCGGGCCCACTGGCCCGCCTGGACGAGCGAATCTCCCGAGCCCTGGTCGACCTCGTCCCCCGATGGCTCTCCGAACTCGGCGCCGACCTCGGCAACATGACGGTCGCCCTGCCGGTGCTCGGCTGCGCGATGGCTTACGCGGTGTGGCGCGGCCGCCGCTCCCAGGCCCTCTTCGCGGGCCTCACCATGGCCCTTGTCCCGCTCCTGGTCATCCCGCTGAAGGAGTGGACGGCCCGCCCGGGCCCGCTGGAGCCCTGGGCGGCCGGCTACTACCCGTCGGGTCATACGGCGACGGCGATGGTGGCGTACGCAGGCGCCGCCTTCCTGGTCTCGAACCGCCTGATCCCGCTCGCCGTCGTCCTCACGGCACTGACCGCGACGGGCCTGATCCTGCGCGGCTTCCACTGGCCCCTGGACGTCCTCGCCTCGGTCGCGCTCTGCCTCCCGCTCCTGCGCTGGCCTGTCATCGCCGCGCGATACGGTCGCCCCGCACGTTCGTGACCGACGATCCGGAGCAGAGATGACGATTCAACGACCGGGGCTGCCGGGAGACCTGCCGTCCCCGGAGGTGCTGTGGGCGCGGTGGGCCCTGGTGGCCGTCCTTGCGGCGACGACCGAGGCGGAGGGGAGCACGCGGTACCGGACCGGCGTCTGGATCGACGACGAGGGGCTCCATCTCGACGACTGCGGCTGCACCTGGTGGACTTTCTCCCGCGTCGGCGAGGGGCGGTACGTGCTCTTCGGCGAGGACGAGTCGAGCGGCTGCAAGTGGCACACACCGCCGGTCGACATGCTCGCGGGCGGCCCCGACTGGCTCCCGTTCGAGGAGCTGCGCAGCCGCCTCTCGGGGAACGAACTGGGCTGCGTCTACTGGTTCGAGAACGGTGCCTGGGCGCGCGCCCCGTACCCCGGCGACCTGGACGACGACGGGCTCGACTGCGGGATGAGCCGCTTCGTGGACCGGGGCGACACCCTGAGCCTGCTGGACGACCACGTCGGGTTCGACGGGACGGCCGCCGAGACCCTGCTGGCGCACGCCGAGCAGTACCGGCTGACGCCGGAGCTGCTTGAGGCGCATGCCTCCCCCGAGGACGGGGGCGCCCCGGACCTCCCGGCCATGGGCCGGGCCCTGCGGCGGGCGGGGCTGATGACTCGCGCTGCCACGGTCGGCTGACCGCCGCAAGGACAGGGGCCGGCCGCGCCGAGGATCGTGCGGCCGGCCCTTTCTCGCCACGTACGGATCGTCACGTACGGATCGCCACGTACGGAGGTCAGCTCCAGTTGGCAGTGCTCATCCGAAATACGTGTCGAAGTTGCGGCTGAACTCGCCGCCGTTGAAGCGGTCCCAGTTGATCGACCAGGTCATCAGGCCGCGCAGGGCGGGCCAGGTGCCGTGGGTCTGGTACGAGCCGCAGTTCACCTTCTTCGTGAGGCAGTCGAGGGCCTTGTTGACCTCGGCGGGCGGCGTGTGGCCGTTGCCCGCGTTCGGGGAGGCGGGCAGGCCGAAGGCGACCTGTTCGGGGCGGAGCGCCGGGAAGACGCGGTCGGTGTTGCCGGCGACCGGGAAGCCGGTGAGGAGCATGTCGGTCATGGCGATGTGGAAGTCCGCGCCGCCCATGGAGTGGTACTGGTTGTCGAGGCCCATGATCGGGCCCGAGTTGTAGTCCTGGACGTGCAGCAGGGTGAGGTCGTCGCGCAGCGCGTGGATGACCGGGAGGTAGGCGCCGGCGCGCGGGTCCTGGCCGCCCCACGGGCCGGAGCCGTAGAACTGGTAGCCGAGCTGGACGAAGAAGGTCTCCGGGGCCATCGTCAGGACGAAGTCCGAGCCGTACTTGGCCTTCAGGGACTTGATCGCCGAGATCAGGTTGACGATCACCGGGGTGGTGGGGTTGCGGAAGTCGGTGTCGCCCGCGTCCAGCGACAGCGAGTGGCCCTCGAAGTCGATGTCGAGGCCGTCCAGACCGTACTCGTCGATGATCTTCGAGACGGAGGAGACGAAGGCGTCACGGGCGGCCGTGGTGGAGAGCTGGACCTGGCCGTTCTGGCCGCCGATGGAGATCAGGACCTTCTTGCCGGCGGCCTGCTTGGCCTTGATGGCCGCCTTGAAGTCCGCCACGGATTCCACGTTCGGGCACTCGGTGGCCGGGCAGAGGGAGAAGCGGATGTCGCCGGATGTCACCGAGGTCGGCTCGCCGAAGGCGAGGTTGATGACGTCCCAGGAGTCGGGGACGTCGGCCATCCGGGTGTAGCCGGAACCGTTGGCGAAGCTGGCGTGGAGGTAGCCGACGAGGGCACGGGCGGGCAGGCCGCCGCCGGGGTTGCCGCCTCCGCCGGAAATCGTGGTGGCCGTGACCGCCGTGGACCTCGCCGACTCGCCCGCGCTGTTCACGGCCGAGACCTGGAAGGAGTACGAGGTCGAGGGCGCGAGGCCGGTCGCGGTGTACGAGGTGCCGGTGACGGTCCCGACGACGGCTCCGCCGCGGTAGACCTTGTACGAGGTGGCGCCCGAGACCGCCGGCCAGGACAGCGGCACGGAGCTGGAGGTCGGGGAGCCCGCGGTGAGGCCGGTGGGGACGGCCGGTATCTGGACGGGGTCGCCGCCGGGACCGAGGAGGGAGACGTCGTCGGCGACGTAGGCGCCGGTGCCGTACCAGCCGTGGGTGTAGATCGTGACGGACGTCGTGGAGGCACCCGTGGTGAAGGTGGTGTTCAGCTTCTGCCAGTCGGGGGCGGACTGGGTCCACGTCGACACGTCGGTGGTGCCGGTGCCGGACGCGCCGAGGTAGACGTAGCTGCCGCGCACCCAACCGCTCAGCGTGTAGGCGGAGTTCGGTTTGACGGTGACGGTCTGCGAGCACCGGGCCTGGTCGTTGCCGACCGGGGTGGCCTGCAGCGCCTTCGACCCGCCGTGCACGGGTGACGAGACGACGGCTCCGCTGCCCGCCGTACAACTCCAGCCGTCCAGGCCGGATTCGAAGCCGCCGTTGCGGGCCAGCTCGGAGTCGGCGGCCTGGGCCACGGGGGTGAGGGCGACGAGCCCGCCGGCGGCGAGCACGCCCGCGAGCGCGAGCACGAGGGGACGGGTGCGGCGGGTGAACGGGGTGCGTCTGGTGCCTCTGGATCCTGTGGTGCGGTCCACAACTGCCTCCGGGGGTGGGGGAATCGAGGTGGAGCGCGCCACAGCATGGTCCAGACCAATCAAGTGGTCAAGACCTCTGCTCGTCCTCCCCGCGCGCCAGTCCACCCGCCGCCTCGTGCATCGCCAACTCCAGGAGCGCGGCGTCGTTGAGGGTGCCGCTGCCGTCCGGCGTCACCAGCCAGCGCACCCCGCCCGCCGCCCGGCCCGGGTACGGGACGACGATCCAGGTACCGTGGCCCGCGCTGCGCACCCCCGTGCCGAGCCAGCGGGACGCGGTGCCGGGAGGCACGAAGAAGCCCATCCGCGACTCACCGAAGTCGGCGAGGACCGGGCCCGGCCGATCCACGAGCCGGGTCAGCACATCGAGCGTGGGATACCCGAGCTCCCCCGGCAGGATCAGCACGTCCCACCGCCTGCCGGCCGGCAGCAGCGCGATCCCGAGCGGATTGCGCTCCCACTCCCACCGACAGGCGTCGGGATCCGGTGCCACCGACGCCAGCCACTCCACCGCGGTCTTGGCCGCCCCCGAACCACTCATGACCAACGGCCTCCCTTCCGTGTGCGGACACGTTGTCCACACGCAGAGAGCCGGGTGGGTGACGATCATTACGCGGGTTCGGGCCATCAGTTGGCAGTGACCTGGGTCACATCGCGAGGGAGTGGGGTGCGCCAGGGGCGCGCACCGGCCGGACCGCGCCCCCATCGGGCCGCAGCCGGTCGCACCCGAACGCGCCTGAACGCACCACCCGCGCGCGCCCGTTCGGGTGGAGAGCGGTGGGCGGGCTCGGCGGAGTCCCGTTCCCGCCCGGCGCCGCGTGTTCGGATGGCCCTCCGTACGCGCGCCGCACTCGCCCCGGGAGAACCCATGCCGAACCCCACCCCGCAGGGCAGGAGAGGGCTGCTGCGGCGGATGGGCGAGTGGTCGGCCCGTCACTTCGTCGTCGTGCTGGTCGCCTGGATCGTGGCGCTGGGCGCCCTGATCGCGCTGAACAACGCGTACGGCGGCGAGTACTCCGACAACTACTCGCTGCCGGGCACCCAGTCCCAGGAGGGGCTCGACGTGCTGCGCGCGCACGAGCCGGCCGCCGGCGGCTACAGCGCCCAGGTGGTGCTGTACGACGGCGCCAAGCCGCTCACCGACGTCGGCGACCAGGTCTCGTCCGCCGTGGACTCGCTGAAGAAGCTCCCGCACGTCCTGAACGCCACGAGCCCGCTGCCGGCGCCCGGCACCCCGCCGCCGTCCCCTCCCCCGGGCACCCCCAACGTCGGCCCGCTGTCCACCGACGGGAAGACCGGGTACATCACCGTCCGCTTCGACGTGCAGCCCGGCACCCTCGGGGACGCCTACCTGACCGGCGTGGACAGCGCCGTGGAGCCGCTGCGCGCCGCCGGGGTCCAGGTCGAGTACGGCGGTTCACTGGGCGAGTTGGCCCGGCCCGAGGCGGACGACCGGGTGAGCGAGGCGATCGGGTTCGGCGTCGCGATCGTCGTCCTGATCATCGGCTTCGGCAGCCTGATCGCCGCCGTACTGCCCCTGGTCACCGCCCTGGTGGCGGCCATCTGCGGCCTCACGATCCTCGGCCTCCTCGCGGCGGTGTGGAACTTCGCGACCGTCTCCCCCACCCTGGCCACGATGATCGGCATCGGCGTCGGCATCGACTACGCGCTCTTCCTGATCACCCGGCACCGGCAGTTGCTGATGAACGGCCAGGATCCGGTCACGGCGGCGGGGGTCGCCACCGCGACCAGCGGGCGGGCCGTCCTCGTCTCGGGCTGCACCGTCGTCATCGCCCTCGGCGGGCTGTGGGTCTCCGGACTGAGCTTCATCGGACTGCTCGGCCTGGCCGCGACCTCCACCGTGGTCACGGCCGTCGCCGGAGCCCTCACGCTCGTGCCGGCGATGCTCGGGCTCATCGGGCGCCACATCGACCGGTTCCATCTGGGCGCCCCCGTCGCCGAGGCCGACGAGACGACCGGCGAGGGGACGACCGGCGAGGCGCACGGCACCTGGCACCGCTACGCGCTGCGCGTGGAGCGCCGTCCCTGGTGGTTCCTGACCTCGGGCGTCGTCGTCCTCGCCGTGCTCGCCATCCCCCTGTTCTCCATCCAGCTCGGGCACATCGGCGACGGCGCGGACCCGAAGTCCTTCACGGACCGGCGCGCCTTCGACCTGATGTCCACGGCCTTCGGCCCCGGCTCCAACGGGCCGCTGACGCTGGTGATCGACCAGACCTCGGTCCCGGCGTCCGACCGGTCCGCGCTCGCGAGCCAGGCCCAGAAGGCGCTCACCGGCGTTCCGGACGCCGTCCTGATCACCCCGCTCACGCCGACCTCGGACGGGGACGTCCTGATCGCCACGGCCTACTCGGTCGCCGCCCCGCAGGACGAGAGGACCACGTCGCTGACCAACCACCTGGCCGACGACGTGCTCCCGCAGGCGGTCAACGGTACGAGCGCGGCCACGTACGTCACCGGCACCACAGCGGCACAGGTGGACTTCCTCGACATCGTCTCCAGCCGGCTGCTGCTCATCATCGCCGTGGTCGTCGCCCTGGCGTTCCTCGTCATCCTGGTCGTCTTCCGCGGCCCGCTCGTCGCCCTCAAGGCGGCGGTGCTCAACCTGCTGTCCATCGCCGCCTCGTACGGCGTCGTCGTCGCCGTCTTCCAGTGGGGCTGGGGCGGCCCGGCGCTCGGGGTCTCCGGCGACGTGCCCATCGAGAGCTATGTGCCGATGATGATGTTCGCCATCGTCTTCGGCCTGTCCATGGACTACGAGATCTTCCTGCTGTCCCGGGTCCACGAGGCGTGGCTGCGCACCGGCGACGCGAAGGCGAGCGTGGCGCACGCACTGGAGATCACGGCCCGGGTCATCACCTGCGCGGCGCTCATCATGGTGAGCGTCTTCGCCGCCTTCATCCTCAACGACAGCATCGTGGTGAAGATGATGGGCCTCGGCCTTGCCGCGAGCGTGCTCATCGACGCGACGGTCGCCCGGCTGCTGCTCGTACCCGCCGTGATGACACTGCTCGGCAAGTGGGCCTGGTGGACGCCGCGTTGGCTGGACCGGATCCTGCCGCACGTCGACACCGAGGGCGAGAGCGAGATGCCCCCGTCGGCCGGTGGGCCGACGGGGGCGGCGAAGCCTCGCTAGCGGTACGACTGCCGGCTAGCTGTCGAAGCCCAGCCCGACGCGGTCCATGGCCTTCAGCCACAGATTGCGCCGGCCGCCGTTCTCGTCGGCGCGCGCGAGCGACCACTTGGTGAGGCCGATGCCGGCCCAGGCGATCGGCTCCGGCGGGAACGGCAGCGGCTTGGAGCGGACCATCTCGAGGTCGGTCCGCTCGGTGCGCTCCCCCGCGAGCAGGTCGAGCATCACGTCGCCACCGAAGCGGGTGGCCCCGACGCCGAGACCGGTGTAGCCGGCGGCGTACGCGACCTTGCCCTGGTACGCCGTTCCGAAGAAGGCCGAGAAGCGCGAGCAGGTGTCGATCGCGCCGCCCCAGGCGTGGCTGAAGCGGAGCCCCTCCAGCTGCGGGAAGCAGCGGAAGAAGTGCTCGGCGAGCTTCAGGTACGTCTCCGGGCGGTGGTCCATCTCGGCGGTGACCCTGCCGCCGAAGCGGTAGATCGCGTCGTAGCCGCCCCACAGGATCCGGTTGTCGGCGGTGATCCGGAAGTAGTGGAACTGGTTGGCGCTGTCCCCGAGGCCCTGGCGGTTTTTCCAGCCGATGGCGGCGAGCTGGTCGGCCGAGAGCGGCTCGGTCATCAGGGCGTAGTCGTAGACCGGGACGGTGTACGCCCGGACGCGCTTGACCAGCGACGGGAAGACGTTGGTGCCGAGCGCGACCCGGCGGGCGAGGACCCTGCCGTACGGGGTGCGCACCCCCATGCCCGCGCCGACGGAGACCAGGTCGAGGCCGGGGGTGTTCTCGTAGATCCGTACGCCCAGGTCCTGGCAGGCCCGCTTGAGGCCCCAGGCCAGCTTGGCGGGGTTGAGCATGGCGACCCCGCGCCGGTCCCACAGGCCGCCGAGGAAGGTCGGGGAGTCGACCTCCGCGCGGACCGCGTCGGCGTCGAGGAGTTCGAGGCCGTCGGCGAGACCGAGCCGTTCGATCTCCTCGTACACCTCGTGGAGTTCTTCGACCTGGTACGCCTCGGTGGCGACGTCGATCTCGCCGGTGCGCTCGAAGTCGCAGTCGAGGTCGTAGCGGGCGACCGCCGCCTCGATTCCGTCGAGGTTGCGCTCGCCGAGCTCCTCCAGCTTCGGCAGCTCGCCCGGCCAGCGGGCGAGCCCGTTGCCGAAGCCGTGCGTGAGGGAGGCGGCGCAGAAGCCTCCGTTGCGGCCCGAGGCGGCCCAGCCCACCTCGCGGCCTTCGATCAGTACGACATCCCGGGAGGGGTCGCGCTCCTTGGCGAGGAGCGCGGTCCACAGTCCGCTGTAGCCGCCACCGACGACGAGAAGATCGCACTTCTCGGTGCCGGTGAGGGCGGGCACGGCTCCGGGCTTGCCGGGGTCTTCCAGCCAGAAGGGGACGGGCTGGGCGTCGGAGAGAGATTGTGCAGCGAGACGCATGGCGACTGGGGCCATGGTTTCCAACTCCTTCAGGTGTTGCTAGGGCGTACTCAGCTTGTCGCTGTTTTCTTGCGCCGGTTCGTGATGATCTGTCCGGCCACCACCACCAGTACAGCAATGACGAACATCGCCGTGCCGATGACGTTGATCTGGACGGGCGTGCCGCGCTGCGCCGAGCCCCAGACGAACATGGGGAAGGTGACGGTCGAGCCCGCGTTGAAGTTGGTGATGATGAAGTCGTCGAAGGAGAGCGCGAAGGCGAGCAGCGCGCCGGCGGCGATGCCGGGGGCGGCGATCGGCAGCGTGACCCGTACGAACGTCTGCACCGGCCCCGCGTAGAGGTCGCGGGCGGCCTCTTCCAGGCGCGGGTCCATGGACATCACGCGCGCCTTGACCGCCGTCACGACGAACGACAGGCAGAACATGATGTGGGCGATCAGGACCGTCCAGAAGCCCAGCTCGGCGCCCATGTTGAGGAAGAGCGTGAGCAGGGAGGCGGCCATGACGACCTCGGGCATCGCCATCGGCAGGAAGATCAGCGAGTTGATCGCGCCGCGCGCCCGGAAGCGGTAGCGGACCAGCGCGAAGGCGATCATCGTGCCGAGGACGGTGGCGCCGACGGTGGCCCAGGCGGCGATCTGCAACGACAGGGTCAGCGAGCCGCACAGGTCGGCGACGCCGCACGGGTCCTTCCAGGCGTCGAGGGAGAACCGCTGCCAGGCGTAGTTGAAGCGCCCGTTCGGCTTGTTGAACGAGAACACCATCACGACGATGTTCGGCAGGATCATGTACGCGAGCGTGAGCAGGCCCGCGATGGCGACAAGGTTCCGACGGATCCAACGCATCAGACCAGGTCCTCCGTTCCCGCGCGGCGGATGTAGACGGTGACCATGAGCAGCACGATCGCCATGAGGATGAAGGACAGCGCGGCGGCCGTCGGGTAGTCGAGGACCCGGAGGAACTGCGACTGGATGACGTTGCCGACCATCTTGGTGTCGGTGGAGCCGAGCAGTTCGGCGTTGACGTAGTCGCCGCTCGCCGGGATGAAGGTGAGCAGGGTGCCGGAGACGACACCAGGCATCGAGAGCGGGAACGTCACCTTCCGGAAGGTGGTGGCGGGGGACGCGTACAGGTCCTTCGCCGCCTCGTGCAGCCGGCCGTCGATCCGTTCCAGGGAGGTGTAGAGCGGAAGGATCATGAAGGGCAGGAAGTTGTACGTCAGGCCGCAGACGACCGCCATCGGGGTGGCGAGCACGCGGTCGCCCTCGGTCCAGCCGAGCCAGCTGGTGACGTCGAGGAGGTGCAGCGCGTTCAGCGCGTCGACCACCAGGCTGTCGTCGGCGAGGATCGTCTTCCAGGCCAGCGTCCGGATGAGGAAGCTGGTGAAGAAGGGCGCGATGACGAGGACGAGGACGAGGTTGCGCCAGCGGCCGGCCTTGAAGGCGATCATGTACGCCAGCGGGTAGCCGAGGAGCAGGCACAGGAGCGTGGCGGTACCGGCGTACAGCAGGGAGCGGACGAACTGCGGCCAGTACTCCTGGAAGGCGTCCCAGTAGGTCTGGAAGTGCCAGGTGACCTCGAAGCCCTTCTCCAGGGAGCCGGTCTGCACGGAGGTCGAGGCCTGGTAGACCATCGGCAGCGCGAAGAAGACGAGCAGCCAGATGATGCCTGGCAGCAGCAGCCAGTACGGGACGAGCCGCTTGCGGGTGGAGGGCTTGCGCGTCACCGGTTCCTCGACCGGTGCGGCTTCCTCCTTCGTCAGGGTGGTGGTGCTCATCCGGCGTCCTCCACCGTCTCCACGCCCGCGTCGATGTCCTGGGCGGCGTCCAGGCCGAAGGTGTGCGCCGGGTTCCAGTGCAGGACGACCTCGGCGCCGGGGACGAGCCGGGCGTCGCGCTCGATGTTCTGCTCGTAGACCTGGAGTTCGGCTCCCGCCGGCGAGTTCACCACGTACTGGGTGGAGACGCCGATGAACGAGGAGTCGACGATCCGGCCGGTGACCCTGTTGCGGCCGTCGCCGATCGTCCCCGCGTCGTCGGCGTGCGCGAGGGATATCTTCTCGGGCCGTACGCCGACGAGGACCTTGCCACCCGTGCGTACCGTCGCCTTACAGCGGTCGGTGGGCAGCCGGAGCTTGCCGCCGCCGGCCGTCACGACCAGGTCGGAGCCGCCGGTCTCGGCGACCTCGGCCTCGATCAGGTTCGAGGTGCCGAGGAAGTTCGCGACGAAGGTGGTCCGCGGGTTCTCGTAGAGGTCGGCCGGCGCGCCGAGCTGCTCGACCCGGCCGCCGTTCATCACCGCGACCTGGTCGGCCATGGTCATGGCCTCCTCCTGGTCGTGGGTGACGTGGACGAAGGTGATGCCGACCTCGGTCTGGATCCGCTTCAGCTCCAGCTGCATCTGGCGGCGCAGCTTGAGGTCGAGCGCGCCGAGCGGCTCGTCGAGGAGGAGGACCTGCGGGTGGTTGATGAGCGCGCGGGCGACCGCCACGCGCTGCTGCTGTCCGCCGGAGAGCTGGTGCGGCTTGTGCCGGGCCTTGTCGCCGAGCTGGACCAGCTCCAGCATGTCGTCGACCTGCTTCTTCACCGACTTGATGCCGCGCCGGCGCAGACCGAAGGCGATGTTCTCGGAGACGTCCATGTGCGGGAAGAGCGCGTAGGACTGGAAGACCGTGTTGACCGGCCGCTTGTACGGCGGGAGGGCGGTGACGTCGGTGTCGCCGAGGAAGACCGAGCCGGTGGTGGGGTCCTCCAGGCCGGCGATCATCCGCAGCGTGGTCGTCTTGCCGCAGCCGGAGGCGCCGAGGAGCGCGAAGAACGAGCCCTGCGGGACGGTCAGGTCGAGCGGGTGGACGGCGTTGAACGAGCCGTACGTCTTGCTGATGCCGGTGAGACGGACGTCGCCGCCGGTGTTCTTGTCAGTCATGGGTTGCGATCCCAGGGTTCGTAAGAGGTGGACGGCGGTGACTCAGGCGCCGATGAGCTTGGCGAACTTCTCCTCGTACGCCGTCTCTTCCTGGCTGGTCAGCGAGCGGAAGGCGTGCGACTTCGCGGCCATGGCCTTGTCCGGGAGGATCAGCGTGTTGGAGGCGAGCTCGGGGTCGATCTTGGCCAGCTCGTCCTTCACCCCGTCGACCGGGCAGACGTAGTTGATGTACGCGGCGAGCTGGGCGGCCACCGGGAGCTCGAAGTAGTAGTCGATGAGCTTCTCGGCGTTGGCCTTGTGCCGGGCCTTGGCCGGGACCATCAGGTTGTCGCTGGAGGTGATGTAGCCGGCCGAGGGGATCGCGAACTGGATGTCCGGGTTGTCGGCCTGGAGCTGGATGACGTCACCGGCCCAGGCGAGGCAGGCGGCGAGGTCGCCCTTGTCCAGGTCGGAGGTGTAGTCGTTGCCGGTGAAGCGGCGGATCTGCTTCTTGTCGACGCCCTTCTGGAGGCGGCCTATCGCCTGGTCGTACTCGGCGTCGGTGAACTTCCCCGGGTCCTTGCCCATGTCGAGCAGCGTCATGCCGACGCTGTCGCGCATCTCGGTGAGGAAGCCGACCCGGCCCTTGAGGGCGGGGTCGTCCAGGAGCTGGGTGACGGAGTCGACCTTCTTCCCGCCGGTCGCCTTGGTGTTGTACGCGATGACGGTGGAGATGCCGGTCCACGGGTACGAGTAGGCGCGGCCCGGGTCCCAGTCGGGGCGGCGGAACTGCGCGGAGAGGTTCGCGTACGCGTTGGGGAGGTTGGCCGCGTCGAGCTTCTGCGCCCAGCCGAGCCGGATGAGGCGGGCGGCGAGCCAGTCGGTGACGCAGATCAGGTCGCGGCCGGTGTCCTGGCCGGCCGCGAGCTGCGGCTTGATCTTGCCGAAGAACTCGACGTTGTCGTTGATGTCCTCGGTGTACTTGACCTTGATCCCGGTGCGCTGGGTGAACGACTCCAGGGTCGGGCGGGACTTCTCGTCCTCGCTGACGTCCATGTACTCGGTCCAGTTGGAGAAGTTGAGCTGCTTCTCCTTGGCCGAGAAGTCCGTGGACGCGGGGCCCTCGCCCTCGCGCTTGGCCGGCGGGATGCCACACGCGCTCAGCGACGCGAGACCGCCGATCGTGAGCGCGCCGACGCCGCCGGCGCGCAGCATCGAACGGCGGGTGAGGGCGCCCCGGCCACTCGTCAGACTGCGCCGCATCGCCGCGAGTTGTGCGGCGGACAGGCTGTCGGGCTCGTACTGGTCCATGCGCTGTGCCTTCCGGGGGTTGGGGAGGACTACCGGTCTCCGAAGATCGTGCGGTGCCAGTCCTTCGCGGCGACCGCGGTGTTTTCGTACATCACATGCTTGACCTGCGTGTACTCCTCGAAGGAATACGACGACATGTCCTTTCCGAACCCGGAGGCCTTGTAGCCGCCGTGCGGCATCTCGCTGATGATCGGAATGTGGTCGTTGACCCAGACACATCCCGCCGTGATCTCGCGGGTGGCGCGGTTGGCGCGGAACACGTCCCGGGTCCAGGCGGAGGCGGCAAGGCCGTACGGGGTGTCGTTGGCGAGCCGGAGCCCGTCGTCGTCGCCGTCGAAGGGCAGGACGACGAGGACGGGCCCGAAAATCTCGGACTGGACGATCTCGCTGTCCTGGGCGGCACCGGTGATCAGGGTCGGCCGGTAGTACGCGCCGTTCTTCAGCTCCCCTTGCGGGGCTTCGCCGCCGGTGACGACGGTGGCGTAGCCGCGGGCGCGCTCGACGAAGCCGGCGACGCGGTCGCGCTGGGCGTGGCTGATCAGCGGGCCGAGGTCGGTGGAGGGGTCGAAGGGGTCGCCGAGGCGGACGGTCTCCATGAGTTCGGCGACGCGGGCCACGAAGGCGTCGAAGAGCGGGCGCTGGACGTACGCGCGGGTGGCGGCGGTGCAGTCCTGGCCGGTGTTGATGAGGGAGGCGGCGACGGCGCCGTGGGCGGCGGCCTCCAGGTCGGCGTCGTCGAAGACGACGAAGGGGGCCTTGCCGCCGAGTTCGAGGTGGAGCCGCTTCACGGTGGAGGTGGCGATCTCGGCGACCCGCTTCCCGACCGGGGTGGAGCCGGTGAAGGAGGTCATGGCGACGCCGGGGTGGCCGACGAGGTGCTCGCCTGCGACGCGCCCGGCGCCGGTGACGATGTTGACGACACCGTCGGGGATTCCGGCGTCGGTGGCCGCCTGGGCGAACATCAGGGAGGTGAGCGGGGTCAGCTCGGCCGGCTTCAGGACGATCGTGTTGCCGGCGGCGATGGCCGGGAGGATCTTCCAGGCGGCCATCTGGAGCGGGTAGTTCCAGGGGGCGATGGAGCCGACGACGCCGATCGGCTCGCGCCGGACGTACGAGGTGTGGTCGCCGCTGTACTCGCCGGCGGACTGGCCCTGGAGGTGACGGGCGGCGCCCGCGAAGAAGGCCGTGTTGTCGACGGTGCCGGGGACGTCGAACTCGGTGGACAGCTTGATCGGCTTGCCGCACTGGAGGGACTCGACGCGGGCGATGTCCTCGGCGCGCTCGGCGAGGACGCCGGCGAACCGGTGCAGCGCGTCGGAGCGCTCGCCGGGGGTCGCGCCGGCCCAGCCGGGGAAGGCCGCGGTGGCGGCGGCGACGGCGTCGTCGACGTCGTTGGTGGAGGCGAGTGCGTACGTGTACACGCTCTCGCCCGTGGCCGGATCGATGACGCTGTGCTCGTCCCCCGAGGTTCCGGGCCGCAGACGCCCGCCGATGTACTGTGCGCCGGCCGCGAAGCGGTCCGTCACCTGGAAGCGGTTGCCCATGACGCTCTCCGTTGTTCCAGCTCGAATTGAGTGCCGATCCTGACAGAGGGATATCGGGCCAACAAGTGATTCCGTTGTTGCCTTTTGGTTACGCGACGGAATCGGTCGACCATGTGTCGAGGACCCGGGGAAAGAGCGTACGGACTGTCGGTGGCGGCTGCCAGAATCCCGTGCATGGGGATGATCGAGGAATTGACGCAGCAGGTCAGCCGGGGTGAGCGAAGCGAAATGGGGGTCCCCCCGGCCGGAGGCTGGGGGAGGGTCAAGTTCCTGCCGTTCTGGGGCCACCGCGCGAGCCCGGACGGCCGCCTCACGGCGAGCTGCCTGAGCCAGTGGTGGGCGTCACCGTTCGAGGTCGACGGCGTGCGCTACGCGACGGCCGAGCACTGGATGATGGCGGAGAAGGCACGGCTCTTCGGCGACCCGGAGGCGGAGCGCGCCGCGCTGTCGTCCCGTACGCCCGCGGAGGCGAAGAAGGCGGGGCGGCTGGTGCGCGGCTTCGACGACGCGGTGTGGGAGCGGGAGCGCTTCGGGATCGTGGTGGCGGGCAGCGTCCACAAGTTCGCCTCGGACGAGGCGCTGCGGGGGTTCCTGCTCGGCACCGGGGGCCGCGTCCTGGTCGAGGCGAGCCCGCTGGACCGCGTCTGGGGCATCGGCCTCGCCGCAGACGACCCCCGCACGACGGACCCCTCCCGCTGGCGCGGCCTGAACCTCCTGGGCTTCGCTCTGATGGAGGCCCGGGAACGGCTGAGGATGGCCTGACGGCCTGCGGAAGCCGACGGCGCGACCTCGGCACGGGAAGGACCCGCACCTCTGCTCCCCTACCAGCACGGGCGAGCGGAGCGAGATGGGGGTACCCCCAGGCGAAGCTCTGGGGGAGGGTGGGAACGCCAAGCCCGGCCGGAGGCCGGGCGCACCCCCCCACCGGGCCCGCGCCCGGCACCGCACCCGCACGCCCCACCGGCCGCCGCGGCGCGCGAAAGGCCCCGCACCTGACGCGGCGCGGGGCCCCTCTCCGTAGCGGAATCGCGGCTAGCGCCGCTCGACCTCCAGGATCGTCGCGAACGGGTCGTCCGAGTTCCCGTACTCCTCGCCCTGGGTGATCGCCCAGACGATGAAGGCCAGGAACACCGCGCTGACCAGGATGCCGATCGAGCCGAGCACGATGCCCGCCGTCGCCATCCCGCCGTTGTTCGCCTCGCCCCGGGTGACCTTCTTGCGGCCGATGATGCCGAAGACCAGCGCCAGGATGCCCAGGACGACACCGAGCCCGTACATGCAGAAGCCGGCCACCGCGATGATGCCGAGCACCATCGACGCCGTCCCCATGCCGTTGGACGGGGGCTGCTGCCAGCCCGGCTGACCGTAGCCGCCGCCTCCCGCGTACCCCGGGTAGCCGGGGTAGCCGTACCCCGACGGCGCGGGCGCCGTGACCGGCGGCGGGGTCGGGTAGCCGTACGAGCCCGTCGGCGAAGGACCGCCGGGTGCGACCGGCGGCGGCGGTACCTCGCCGTTCGGCATCGCGGTCATCGTGGGCTGGTCATGGACCGGCGGACGGTCCTGCGGTGCGGGCGTCGCCGGCGTCGCGGGCTTGCTCAGTTCCACCCCGTCGCGGTTCGGCGGAGCCCAGGGGTCCGCCGGGTCGTACCCGCCACGCGGCTGGTCGCTGTTGTCAGACATGGGCCTCCCCCATCGTGGTCACGCCATGCTACGACCTCACCCCGAGACGGCACCCGCCCGGCCTACGATGATCGGATGACCGATCTGCACTCCTTCATCGCGGGGCTCCCCAAGGCTGAGCTGCACGTCCACCACGTCGGCTCGGCCTCGCCCCGGATCGTCGCCGAGCTGGCCGCCCGGCACCCCGACTCCAAGGTCCCCGCCGACCCCGAGGCGCTGGCCGAGTACTTCTCCTTCACCGACTTCGCGCACTTCATCGAGGTGTACCTGTCGGTCGTGGACCTCGTCCGCACCCCCGAGGACGTCCGGCTGCTGACCTTCGAGGTCGCCCGTGACATGGCCCGGCAGAACATCCGGTACGCCGAGCTGACCATCACCCCGTACAGCTCGACCCGCCGCGGCATCGACGAGCGGGCCTTCATGGCCGCGATCGAGGACGCCCGCAAGGCCGCCGAGACCGAGCTCGGCGTCATCCTGCGCTGGTGCTTCGACATCCCCGGCGAGGCCGGTCTGGATGCCGCCGAGGAGACCGCCCGGCTCGCCGTCGACCTGCGCCCGGAGGGCCTGGTGTCGTTCGGGCTCGGCGGCCCGGAGATCGGTGTGCCGCGCCCGCAGTTCAAGCCGTACTTCGACCGGGCCATCGAGGCCGGTCTGCACTCCGTCCCGCACGCGGGCGAGACCACCGGCCCGGAGACCGTCTGGGACGCCCTGAAGGACCTGCGCGCCGAGCGCATCGGCCACGGCACCAGCTCCGTGCAGGACCCGGAGCTCCTGAAGTACCTGGCAGAGCACCGGATCGCGCTCGAGGTCTGCCCGACGTCCAACATCGCCACCCGCGCGGTCGCCGACCTGGACCAGCACCCCATCAAGGAGATGGTGGCGGCCGGTGTCCTGGTGACGATCAACAGCGACGACCCGCCCATGTTCGGTACGGACCTCAACAACGAGTACGCGGTCGCCGCCCGGCTCCTGGAGCTCGACGAGCGCGGTCTCGCGGCCCTCGCCAAGAACGCGGTCGAGGCCTCCTTCCTCGACCCGGCCGGCAAGGCCCGTATCGCCGCAGAGATCGACGACTACACGGAGAAGTGGCTGGCCGGCCGGTAGCCGCGACAATGGCCCCATGGACCACGTCACTGTCGTAGGCCACCGGGGCGACCCGTACAACGTCCGGGAGAACACCGTCCCCTCGATCGTCTCGGCGATCGAAGGGGGCGCGGACGCCGTCGAGATCGATGTACGGCTCACCCGCGACGGCGTCCCCGTCCTCCTCCACGACGACACCCTCAAGCGCCTGTGGGGCCACGACCGGCCGCTGTCCGCGCTCTCCCTCGCGCAGCTGCGGGAGCTGACGTACGGCGGTGTCCCCACCCTGCGCGAGGCGCTGATCGCGGCCGGGCCGTACCGCCTGATGCTCGATCTGCCCGGCGGGAACGAGGACTCGGTCCGCACGATCGTCGGTACGGTCCGTGAGTGCGGCGCCGCCGAGCGCGTCTACTACTGCGCGGGCGGGGTCGCGATGCTCCACGTACGGGCCACCGACCCGGCCGCCGAGATCGCGCTGACCTGGACGACCCTCGCCCCGCCGCGGGCCGCGCTGCTCGACGCGGTACGGCCGCGCTGGCTCAACTACCGCTTCGGCCTGGTGAGTCGGGCGCTGGTGGACCGGGTGCACCGGGACGGCTACCTCGTCTCCGCCTGGACGGCGGACACCAGACGCACCATGCGTAAGCTCCTGTCCCACGGGGTGGATTCGATCACCACCAACCGTGTGGACGCGCTCGCCGCCGAACTGCGAAGGGGTACTCCGACGTGACCGGAATCGAGAGGATCCGAACCGACATCGCGCACAACGCCCGAGTGTGGAACTACTGGTTGGGCGGCAAGGACAACTACCCCGTGGACCGGACGGTCGGCGAGACGGTCACCGGCTTCTACCCGAGCATCGGCGAAGTGGCGCGCGCGGACCGGGCGTTCCTCGGCCGGGTGGTGACACATCTGGCGGCCGAGGCCGGGGTGCGCCGGTTCCTGGACATCGGTACGGGCCTGCCGACCGCCGACAACACCCACGAGGTCGCGCAGCGCGTCGCCCCGGAGTCCCGGATCGTCTACGTCGACAACGACCCGATCGTGCTGACGCACGCCCGCGCGCTGCTGACCAGCGCCCCGGAGGGTCTCACCGAGTACGTCGACGCGGACGCGCGGGACCCGGAGCGCATCCTGGAGGCGGCGGGCCGGACGCTCGACCTGACGCGGCCGGTCGCCGTGATGATGCTGGGGATCCTCAACTTCGTCCTCGACACCGACGAGGCCAGGAACGTCGTCCGTACGCTGATGGACGCGATGCCCGCCGGCTCGTACCTCGTGCTGACCCACCCGACCCTGGAGCCGGAGCTCGGCGGCGAGGGGAACGTCGCGGCGATGGCGTTCTGGAACGAGAACGCGACCCCGCCGATCACGGCCCGCACACGCGCCGAGTTCGCCTCGTTCTTCGAGGGGCTCGACCTGCTGGAGCCGGGGATCGTCTCCTGCGCGAGCTGGCGGTTCGCCCCGGCGAGCGAGGTGGCGCAGTTCGGCGCGGTGGGGCGGAAGCCGTAGATGGGAATACGGGGGGCCGTAGAGGGGACAGTACGGGGATGGGGTGAGCGGGCCCGGCGGTTCGGGGTCTGGGGTGAGCGGGCCCGGCAGTTCTCGGGCTCCCATCCGCTCGCCGTGGACGTCGGGATCGCGCTGCTCGTGCAGGCGGCGATGACGATGCCGTTCGTCGTGCCGCGCGCCCCGGAGCTGCCGCCGGCGACCTGGGCGGCGTACGGCCTGATGACGCTCACCGTCCTGCCCCTCGGCTGGCGGCGGCGCGCACCGCTGGCCGTCCTCCTCGCGATCTTCGCGGCCAGCTCGCTGTACGAGCTGGCGGTCGACGGCCCCGGCCAGCCCCTCCCGTACACCGGTCTCGTCATCGTCCACACGATCGCCGCGCTCGCGCCGCCGTGGCAGCGGCGCGCGACCGTGCTGCTGCTCGTGGTCGCGGTGCCGGTGTCGGTCTGGCTCAACACCCGGTCGGCGCGTGAACTGACCTTCTCCCTCTTCGTGTTCGGGGCGGCGTACGTCTTCGGCCGGCTGACCGACGCCCGGCAGCGGGCCCACCGCGTCGAGGCCGAGCGGGCGGCGGCACGTGAACGGGCCCGGATCGCCCGGGAGATGCACGACATCCTGTCCCACGCGGTGAGCCTGATGGTCGTGCAGGCGGAGGCCGGTCCGGTGGCCGTGCGGGCGGCTCCGGAGCGGGCGGAGGCGGCGTTCGAGGCGATCTCGGCGACGGGCCGGGACGCGATGGAGCAGCTGCGCCGGATGCTGGGGGTGCTGCGGGACGGTACGGAGGGCGCACCGGTCGTCGCGCCGCGCGAGCCGCAGCCCGACCTCGGCGGGCTGCCCACCCTCGTGGAACGGGTGCGGGCCGGCGGGCTCACGGTCACGTACCGGACGACGGGCGGGGTACGGGCCCTGCCTGCGGCCGTCGGGGCGACGGTCTACCGGATCGTCCAGGAGGCCCTGACGAACGTGATGAAACACGCGGGTGCGCGGACGGCCGCCGTCCGACTGGCGTACGAGGACGGTGTCCTGGAGATCGTGGTGACGGACGACGGACGGGGACCCCGGCGCGGCGCGCGGCCGGGCGGCGAGGGGCACGGGCTCGTCGGGATCCGGGAGCGGGCCGCCGCGCACGGCGGTACGGCGGTGACCGGCCCGGGTCCGGACGGCCGGGGCTTCGAGGTACGGGTGGAACTCCCCGTACCCTCCACGGCGGAGGTGGCGCGGTGACGATCCGGGTGGTGGTGGCCGACGACCAGGAGCTGGTCAGGAGCGGCTTCTCGATGATCCTCGACGTCCAGCCGGACATCGAGGTGGTCGCGGAGGCGGGCGACGGGGCGGAGGCGGTCGCCGCGGTGCGCGCGCACTCCCCCGACGTGGCGCTGCTCGACATCCGGATGCCGAGGATGGACGGAATCGAGGCGTGTCGGGCGATCAGCGCGGAGAGCGGCTGCCGCAGCGTGATGCTGACGACCTTCGACTCCGACGCGTACGTCTACGAGGCCCTGCACGCGGGCGCGAGCGGGTTCCTGCTGAAGGACGTACGCAGGGACGATCTGGTGCACGCGGTACGGGTGGTGGCGCGCGGCGACTCGCTGCTCGCCCCGTCCGTGGCGCGGCGCCTGGTCGAGGAGTACACCCGTCCGACGCCCCGCGAGGCGCCCCGGCCCCCGGATCCGCGTCTGGACGCGCTGACGGCCCGCGAGCGGGAGACGCTGCTGCTGCTCGCGCGGGGCCTGTCGAACGCGGAGATCGCGGCGGAGCTGGTCGTCAGCGACCACACGGTGAAGACGCACGTGGGGAACGTGCTCGCGAAGCTGGGGCTGCGGGACCGGATCCAGGCGGTGATCTGCGCGTACGAGAGCGGTCTGGTCACGGCGGGCTCTCCCCCGCTCGGGGGATGAGCGGGGGAGGGGAAGATCCCCCGCTCCGGCGATCCATGGATCGCCGCAGGTCAGCAGGATGTGAGTCGTAGCAGAACAACGGCTCACAGCAACGGAGTTGACCATGAACAACGCACGCATCCGTACCCTGCTCGCCGCGACCCTCGTCCTGGGCGTGACGGCCGGCCCGGCGGTCCTGCCCGCGACGGCGGCGCCCGCCGCCGCCGCCGTGAGCATGTCGAATCCGGCGTTCGAGGCGGCGATCGCCGGCCTCCCCTCGAAGGACGCGACGGCCGCGCTGGTCCGCGTCGGCGGGCGCGAAGGCGCCTGGCAGGGCAGCTCGGGCGTGCACGACCTGAAGTCGATGCGCCCGGCCGATCCGGACGGCCGCTTCCGCGCCGGTTCGGTGACCAAGGTCTTCACGGCGGCGGTCGCCCTCCAGCTGGCGGGTGAGGGGCGGCTCGACCTGGACCGCTCGGCCCGCTCGTACCTGCCGGAACTGATCCCGGCCCGGTACGGGACGGTGACGGTCCGCCAGCTGCTCAACCACACGCACGGGATCCCGGCGCCCGACTTCGCCGGTTCGACGGTCGAGGAGCGGTACGCGCACCGCTTCGAGGTCCACGACCCGCGCGCGATGGTCCGCTCGGCGACCGCGAAGGAGCCGGAGTTCGCCCCCGGCACCCGGCAGCACTACCTCAATATCGGCTACACCATCGCGGGGCTGCTGATCGAGCGGGTCACGGGTGACACGTACGAGCACCAGGTCGCGACGCGGATCCTCGGCCCGCTCGGGCTGCGCGGCACGTACCTCCCCGGGACCGACCCGCGGATCAGGGGCCCGCACAACCGCGGCTACCAGACGATGCGGCTCGCGGACGGCACGACCGGCCTGCGCGACGTGTCGGTGTGGGGTGCCACGGACGGCTGGGCGGCGGGCGACCTGATCTCCACGACGGCCGATCTGGAGCGGTTCACGCGGGCGCTGTTCCAGGGGCGGGTGGTGCGCGGGCCGCTCCTGGAGGAGATGTTCACGCTGCCGCAGGTCACGGACTTCAGGAGCGGCGACCCGGCCGCGTACTCCGCCGGGCTCTCGATGAAGAAGCTCGGCGGGCGGGAGGTGTGGGGGAAGACGGGCGGCCGCTGGGGCTACAACGCGGCGATCGCCTCGACCCGGAACGGCTCGCGCACGCTGGTGTACAGCGTCAACTCCACGGACGCGAAGGGCCAGGACATGAACCGCGTCGCCCTGGCCCTGATGGTGGCGGCCTACGGCCCGCCGACACCCTGAGGCGCGTGAGGCGCGTGAGGCGCGTGAGCCACGGCCTTGATCGCTTCCAGCCGCTTGATCATCCGCCGTACGACGTACAGCGGAACGATCCCGAAGACCCCGAAGGACATGTCGATGACCGACCACCAGAAGGGGATGCCCCGGATCGGTCCGCAGATCAGGGCGAGCGGGATGATCCCGACGCAGGCGATCATCCCGAACTCGATCACCCAGATGTTGCGGACCGGGTCGCGGTAGGGCCCGTAGAAGGCGACGGCGATGACGAGGTGCGCGAAGGCGAGCCAGTCGGTGCCGTACAGCAGGAACGGGTACCGGGCGTCGGCGGTGTCGAGGCCGTCGCCCACCCGCGCGATCCACTCCAGGAGGCCGGGGAAGAGCTCCCCGACGGGTGCGGCCCAGGACGTCAACGCATCCTCGATGAGGCGGAGTTCGGTGACGAGCGGGAAGGCGGTCAGCCCGCTCAGCACCAGACAGACGATGAAGCCAGCCACACGCGGATACGCCGAAGAAGGGCCACGGGCCCGTTCGCCTCGTTCATGACAGCAGAGTACGCCCCTCATGAACGCGTTCAAAAAGCGGGTGGCGGATCACCTCCCGATCACTCGACGGGCGGCGGCATGCGCGGCGACGGTCACGCCGGCCGCCACCGCGAGCCCTCCCACCAGGTCCCTCGCGCGCGTCGGCCGCAGCACGCCGGCCCGCCTCAGCCGCCCCCGCGCCCAGAGCGTGAAGGGCACGACGATCAGGGGCGAGGTCACCGAGCCGGGCGTGTACCCGCGGACGGCGGCCGCCTGGGCCAGATGGACGAGGCCGTGCAGACCGAAGCCGGTCAGGGCGGCCTGGTAGAAGCCCGAGCGGCCGCCGGACCGGTGTCCCGCGGCGGCGGCCGCCGCGACGACGGCCCCGACCGCCGCCACGGCGACGGCGAACTCCCGCTCGTCGACGCTCTCCACGGTCTTCCACACCGCCTCGGGCGCCTCGGGGAAGCGCTCCCGCAACTCCGGCAGATGCTCCCGGAGCCAGCGCGGGCCGAAGAGCACCTCCTCGGTGTCGTGCAGGGCCCAGGCGGCCAACAGCCCGTAGGTGACGGCGGAGTTCACCTGCGATGTCGCGTTCGATGTCCCATGTGGTGTCCCATGTGATGTCCCGTTCGATGTCACATCGGGGGAACTCACAGACCGACGATCGAGTTCCACCGCTTCGCGAACTCCACTCGCTCCTCAGAGGTGATGTCCCGGGCGATCGCGAGCCGTCCGCGCATCGCGTCGTCGGGGAAGATCAGCGGGTCCTCGGCGAGGGCCGCGAGCTCCTCGTCGTCGGAGTCGGCCAGGACGTCACGGGCGGCCGGCACCGGGCAGACGTAGTTGACCCAGGCGGCGAGCTCGGCGGCGACCTCGGGCTCGTAGTAGTAGTCGATCAGCTTCTCGGCGTTGGCCTTGTGCTGGGCGAGGTTGGGGATCATCAGCGACTCCGCCCACAGCTCGGCGCCCTCCTCGGGGACGACGAACTCGATGTCCGGGTTGTCGGCCTGGAGCTGGATGACGTCGCCCGAGTACGCCTGGCAGGCCAGTACGTCGCCGGTGGACAGGTCCTTGATGTAGTCGTTGCCGGTGAAGCGCCGGATGTGCCGCCTGCCCACGAGCCCTTCGATCTGCTCGCACACGGTGTGGAAGTCGTCCGCGGTCCACCGGGTCACGTCGACCCCGTTGCCCTGCATGAGCAGCGCGAAGGACTCGTCGAGCCCGGACAGCAGGGTGACCTTGCCGCGCAGCTCGTCGTCCCACAGCTCCTTGACCGACCGTATCTCGCGGCCGAGCTTCTTGCGGTTGTACGCGATGCCGGTGATCCCGGACTGCCAGGGGACGGTGTGCAGCCGGCCCTCGTCGAAGGCGGGCGAGCGCAGCTGGGGGTCCAGATACCGGCCGACGTTCGGCTGCGCCGCCCGGTCCATCTCCTGCACCCAGCCGAGCCGGACGAACCGCGCGGCCATCCAGTCGCTGACGACGATCAGGTCCCGGCCGGTCTCCTGGTGGTTCATCAACGCCGGGCTGATCTTGCCGAAGAACTCGTCGTTGTCGTTGATCTCCTCGGAGTAGCGGACGGAGACCCCGGAGCGTTCGGAGAACGCGTCCAGGGTGGGCCGCTTCGAGGTGTCGTCGTCATCGGTGTCGATGTAGAGCGGCCAGTTGGCGAAGTCGAGCGTGCGGTCCCGCGCGGAGAGATCCCGGCCGGCCCGCCGCCCCGGCTCGACGTACGCGGCCGGCACTCCGCACCCGGCGAGCAGCGCCACGGCCCCGGCGCCACCCATCCCGCGGAGCAGGGACCGCCGGGACATCATCTTCCTCGCTGTCGCTCTCATCCGAGCAGCATCCCGGCCCGGCACCTACGGAGCAATGGACGGTCCGTGCGCCGGAACGCCCCTGACCGCGACACCCTGTCGATCACACGGCGCGGCGCGGTCCGTTCCACCCGACATCATCGGGCACAGGATGTCGGGTCCGGCACCCTGGGTGCTGCCTAGCGTGGTGGTCGTCAAGAGGAAGGAACCGGGGCGTGCTGGAGAGGCTCAACCAGGCGATGGAGCACGTCGAGCGCCACCTGGATCAGCCCGTCGACGTGGCGGAGCTGGCGCGGATCGCGGGCACGTCGGAGTACCACCTGCGGCGGATGTTCTCCGCGCTCGCGGGCCTTCCGCTGTCGGAGTACGTACGGCGTCGGCGGCTCACGCCGGCGGGCGCGGAGGTGCTCGCGGCGCGGGAGACGCTGCTGGAGATCGCGGTGCGGTACGGGTACGGCTCGGGCGAGGCGTTCGCCCGGGCGTTCCGGGCCATGCACGGTGTCGGGCCGGGCGAGGCCCGGCGTACCGGCGCCGCGCTGAGCTCCCAGCCCCGGATGGCCTTCCGTCTCATCGTCGAAGGGAGCACTACGATGCGCCACCGCATCAAGGAGAAGCCGGCGTTCACGGTCGTCGGCCCCAAGGCCCGGGTTCCGCTGGTGCACCTGGGCCCGAACCAGGCGATCACGGACTTCGTCCGTGGCATCGACCCGGGGACCCTGAAGCGCCTGGAGGAGCTCTCCGACCAGGAGCCGCAGGGCATCGTCGCGGTCTGCGACGACCTGGACCCGAGCCGCGCCGAAGCCACCGAACTCGACTACTACCACGGGGTGATCACGAACGCGGCCGCCCCGGAGGGCGCGTCCGCCCTGTCCGTCCCCGCCGGCACCTGGGCGGTCTTCACCGCTTCCGGAGCGGCCCCGCAGGCCGTCCAGGAGCTGTGGCGGGACGTCTACACGCAGTGGTTCCCCTCGAACCCGTACCGCGGCCGCCCCGGCCCGGAGATCGCGCGCATCCGGCTCTCCGCCGACGGCACCGAGGCGGACGCCGAACTGTGGCTGCCGGTGGAGGAGGAGCGGGCGGACAGGCCCTAGCCCCGCCGGCCGGAAACGACGACGCGGTCCTGCCGCCGAAGCGACAGGACCGCGCGCGTCGACCGTCAGACGGTTCAGCCCAGCGACGTCATCACGTGCTTGATGCGCGTGTAGTCCTCGAAGCCGTACGCCGAGAGGTCCTTGCCGTAGCCGGACTTCTTGTAGCCGCCGTGCGGCATCTCCGCGACCAGCGGGATGTGGGTGTTGATCCACACACAGCCGAAGTCGAGCGACTTCGACATGCGCATCGCGCGGGCGTGGTCCTTCGTCCAGACCGAGGACGCGAGCGCGAACTCGACGCCGTTGGCGAACTCCAGGGCCTGCGCCTCGTCACGGAACGGCTGGACCGTGATGACCGGGCCGAAGACCTCGTTCTGGATGATCTCGTCGTCCTGCTTGAGGCCGGAGACGACGGTCGGGGCGTAGAAGTAGCCCTTGTCGCCGACCTGGTGGCCGCCCGACTCGACCTTGGCGTGGGCCGGAAGGCGGTCGATGAAGCCGGAGACCTGCTTCAGCTGGTTGGCGTTGTTCAGCGGGCCGTAGAGCACGTCCTCGTCGTCCGGCTGACCGGTCTTCGTGTCGGCGGCGGCCTTGGCCAGCTGCGTCACGAACTCGTCGTGGATGGACTCGTGCACGAGGACCCGGGTCGCGGCGGTGCAGTCCTGGCCGGCGTTGAAGAAGCCCGCCACGGAGATGTCCTCGACGGCCTTGGCGATGTCGGTGTCCTCGAAGACCACGACCGGGGCCTTGCCGCCCAGCTCCAGGTGGACGCGCTTGACGTCCTTGGCCGCCGACTCGGCGACCTGCATGCCGGCCCGTACCGAACCGGTGATGGAGGCCATCGCCGGGGTCGGGTGCTCGACCATGGCGCGGCCGGTCTCGCGGTCGCCGCAGATGACGTTGAAGACACCCTTGGGCACGATGGCGCCGATGATCTCCGCCATCAGGACGGTCGACGCGGGGGTCGTGTCCGAGGGCTTGAGGACGACCGTGTTGCCCGCGGCGAGCGCCGGGGCGAACTTCCACACGGCCATCATCATCGGGTAGTTCCACGGCGCCACCTGGGCACAGACGCCCACGGGCTCGCGGCGGACGATGGAGGTCATGCCCTCCATGTACTCGCCGGCCGAGCGGCCTTCGAGCATCCGGGCGGCACCCGCGAAGAAGCGGATCTGGTCCACCATCGGCGGAACCTCTTCGCTCGCGGTGAGGGCGACCGGCTTGCCGGTGTTCTCGACCTCGGCGGCGATCAGGTCCTCGGCGCGCTCCTCGAAGGCGTCCGCGATCTTCAGCAGGACCTTCTGGCGCTCGGCGGGCGTGGTGTCCCGCCAGGCCGGGAACGCGGCCGCGGCCGCGTCCATGGCGGCGTCGACGTCCGCCTGGCCGGAGAGCGGAGACGTGGCGAAGACCTCGCCCGTGGCCGGGTTGACCACATCGATGGTCCGTCCGTCCGCGGCGTCCCGGAACTCCCCGTTGATGTAGTTACGCAGCCGGCGCAGCTCGGTGGTCACGTTGCCACCCCTCCTGTCGTTCTTGGTCGCACGTCGTCGTGCGGTGTCCCGTTTACTGGGAACCCCAGCCTAATCGCTTCCCTGACGCTTTCGACAGGTCCGGCATGCGCCAACTTCGGATTCAGTGAGATTCGGGACCCGAAACAACGGATTTCATCACTCTGGGGTTGCCAGACCGACGAGTCTCGGTGCACAGTGAGTCTGTGGCCAGTCAAAGCACGAACTCCAGAACCGGTTCCGGTTCGTCCCCGACGATCGATGCCGTCTCCCTGGCGATCATCGAGCAGCTCCAGGAGGACGGTCGCCGTCCGTACGCCGCCATCGGCAAGGCCGTGGGCCTGTCCGAGGCGGCCGTCCGGCAGCGCGTCCAGAAGCTGCTCGACCAGGGCGTCATGCAGATCGTCGCCGTCACCGACCCGCTCACCGTGGGCCTCCGGCGCCAGGCGATGGTCGGCATCAACGTCGAGGGTGACCTCGATCCGGTGGCGGAAGCGCTGACTGCCATGTCGGAATGTGAGTACGTGGTGATGACCGCGGGCTCGTTCGACCTGATGGTGGAGGTCGTCTGTGAGGACGACGACCACCTGCTGGATGTGATCAACAAGCGCATCCGCACCCTTCCCGGCGTGCGCTCCACGGAGAGCTTCGTCTACCTCAAGCTCAAGAAGCAGACCTATATGTGGGGAACTCGATAATCGTGACCCAGGACCTGTCCAAGACCGCGTACGACCACCTGTGGATGCACTTCACCCGCATGTCGTCGTACGAGAACTCCCCCGTCCCCACCATCGTGCGTGGTGAGGGCACCTACATCTTCGACGACAAGGGCAAGCGCTACCTCGACGGTCTCGCGGGTCTCTTCGTGGTCAACGCCGGACACGGCCGCAAGGAACTGGCCGAGGTCGCGTACAAGCAGGCCCAGGAACTCGCGTTCTTCCCCATCTGGTCCTACGCGCACCCCAAGGCCGTGGAGCTCGCCGAGCGCCTCGCCGACTACGCCCCGGGCGACCTGAACAAGGTCTTCTTCACCACCGGTGGCGGCGAGGCCGTCGAGACCGCCTGGAAGCTCGCCAAGCAGTACTTCAAGCTGCAGGGCAAGCACACCAAGTACAAGGTCATCTCGCGTGCGGTCGCCTACCACGGCACCCCGCAGGGCGCCCTGTCCATCACCGGCCTGCCGGCCCTGAAGGCCCCCTTCGAGCCGCTGGTCCCCGGCGCGCACAAGGTGCCGAACACCAACATCTACCGCGCCCCGATCCACGGCGACGACCCCGAGGCCTTCGGCCGCTGGTGCGCCGACCAGATCGAGCAGGAGATCCTCTTCGAGGGCGCCGACACCGTCGCCGCCGTCTTCCTGGAGCCGGTGCAGAACGCCGGCGGCTGCTTCCCGCCGCCGCCCGGGTACTTCCAGCGGGTCCGCGAGATCTGTGACCAGTACGACGTGCTGCTCGTCTCCGACGAGACGATCTGCGCCTTCGGCCGCCTCGGCACGATGTTCGCCTGTGACAAGTTCGGCTACGTGCCGGACATGATCACCTGCGCCAAGGGCATGACCTCGGGCTACTCCCCGATCGGTGCCTGCATCGTCTCGGACCGGATCGCCGAGCCGTTCTACAAGGGTGACAACACCTTCCTGCACGGCTACACCTTCGGTGGCCACCCGGTGTCCTCGGCGGTCGCCATCGCCAACCTCGACATCTTCGACAAGGAAGGCCTGAACCAGCACGTGCTGGACCAGGAGGGCAACTTCTTCGACACCCTGAAGAAGCTGCACGACCTTCCGATCGTCGGCGACGTCCGCGGCAACGGCTTCTTCTACGGCATCGAGCTCGTCAAGGACAAGGTCACCAAGGAGTCCTTCACGGACGAGGAGACCGAGCGCGTGCTCTACGGCTTCCTCTCGAAGGCGCTCTTCGAGAACGGCCTGTACTGCCGTGCCGACGATCGTGGCGACCCGGTCATCCAGCTGGCCCCGCCGCTGATCGCCGACCAGGGCACCTTCGACGAGATCGAAGGCATCCTGCGCTCGGTGCTCACGGAGGCGTGGACCAAGCTCTGACGGTTCCGGCCTCGCCTGCCTCTCCAGGCACAGAGCCTCACACCGCCCTCACGGTGTGACCCCGGCCCGGGTATGCGGCCATCCGAGTGGATGGCGGCTGCCCGGGCCGTGTGCTGTCCGTACAACCGGATCTGAATCCTTACGGTGCCCAGTGATTCCTTACGGCGCCCAGTGACCGACAGGCCCGTCCCTTCGTTCCCTCGGACGGGGGAACGCAAGTATCGGATCCGACATCGAGGTGTACGCGATGGCCCCACCGGACAACGACGTGCTCTGGGCGCGTTCCCTGCACTGCACCCTGGAGGGCTCGGACGTCCTCACCGGCGTCTCCCTCGGTGTGCGCGAGGGCGAGATCCTCGCCCTGGTCGGCCCGCGCGGCAGCGGCAAGACCACCCTGATGCGCTGCCTCTCGGGTCAGACCCTGGCCCAGCAGGGCGAGGTCTGGTTCAACAGCAGCCCGGTCCACACCCTGAGCCCGGTCCAGCGCGAACGGCTGCGCCGGGACCGGTTCGGCTGGATCGACCCGGAGCCCGGACTCGTACCGGAGCTGACCGCCTGGGAGAACGCGGCCCTGCCGCTCCTGCTGCGCGGGGTCTCGCACCGGACCGCGAAGGCCTCCGCCCTGGAGTGGCTGGACCGGCTCGACATCGGGGTGTGCTCCCGCAAGCGCCCGCACGCGCTGACGCAGTCGCAGCGGCAGCGGATCGCGATCGCACGCGCCCTCGTCACCACACCGTCGGTCCTGTTCGCCGACGAACCGACCGCCTCGCTGCACCGCGCCGACGGCGCGCAGGTACTGCGCACGCTCACGGCCGCCGCGCGCTCGCACCGGATCACCGTGCTCCTCGCCACCCACGACACCGAGGTGGCCGCCCTCGCCGACCGCTCGGTCGCCCTGCTCGACGGGCGCCGGGTCGGCACAGTGACGCCGACCACCGGGGCGGAGGGCGTCGCCGCGTGCTCGCTCTCCGTCTAGTCCGCGGGACCCACCCCCTCGTCCTGCTGCGGCGCCTCCTGGTCGCCGCGGCGGCCGCGGGGGTCGGCTTTCTGCTGCTGTGCACGCTGGGATACGCGGTGGGCCACCCGGACCGGTCGGCCGCCGCGACGCTGCGGCTGCTGTGGTGCCTGATCCCCATGGCCGCCACCGTGCACTTCGCGGTGGCCGTGGCCCGTACGGATCCCAGCACGCGGCCGCGGCCCGGACTCTCGGCGATCGGGCTCGGCCCGGCCCGGCTCACGGCGATCGCCGCGGCCTCGACGGCCGTCGCCTGCACGCTCGGCTCGATGGTCGCGCTGCTGTTCTATCTGCACCTGCGCGGCGACATCACCGGGCTGCCGTTCGACGGCGCGGCGGCCGAGCTGCTCGCGGCGGGCCGCCCGATCCCGCTGGCGGCCGCGCTCACCCTCCTGGCGATCCTCCCGGTGGCGGCCTCGACGGCGGCGGCACTGGCCCTGCGCCCCAGGAAGACCCCGGCGGCGCCCGAGGGCATGGAGAAGACACCGCCGTCGGGCCTCCCCTGGGGCGTGGCACTCCTGGCAGTCGGCCTGGCGGTCGAGACGTACGCCGGGCAGGGCGGCGCGGGCGGCGGGCTGCCGCTCCCGGGCCGCTTCGACGGCAGCCCGGCGGGGGTCCTGGCGGGCTGGATCCTCACCGCGATCGGCCTGGCGATGGCGGGCCCCGGCATCACCCACTGGTGCGGCCGCCTCCTCCAGGCGGTCCGCCCGGGCGCGACCCGGCTGCTCGCCGGCCGCGTCCTGATGGACGAGTCCCGGCGCATCGGGCGCCCGCTGGGCGTGGTGTGCGCGGTGGCTTCGGGCGCGGTCGCGGCGATCACGCTGTACGACTCCGGGACGGGCGACTTCGGCCCGCTGACGGGCCTGGGCGCGGCGCTGGTGATGACCTGCACCACGGCGACGCTCCTGACGGCGGCCCTGGAGTCCAAACAGTGCCGCGCCCACACGACAGAAGCCCTGATCCGCCTGGGCGCCCCACCCACGGTCCTCCGCACGGCGGCTCTGATGCGAGCGGGCGCACTGCTGGCGGCGTTCCTGCCGCTGACATGGCTGGTGGGAACACTGGCTGCGGTCCCGCTGGGGGCCTGACCCTCTCCGCCCACCCCGTTGTGGGCAATCGTTCCTCCCTCAGACTTCGTCCGGGGGACCCCCAGGCGATGGGGCCCCCTGCTCGAACGAAGCCGAGAGCTTGGGGGAGGGTGGGCCCAACGGACGGCGCCCTTGGCGGGCGCTTCCGCCCCGTCCCCCTACGCCCACCACGCGCGGGTCGCCCGGCACAGGACCCCGCACCCCAAGCCCCTACCCTGGCCCCATGACCCGTAACGAACGCGAAATCCACACGCCCGCCGAGTTCGACGAGGTCATCACCCGAGGGTCCCTCTCCGGACACAGAATCCAGTCCGTAGACCTCACCGACCGAACCTTCGCTCTCCTCTCCACCCCCACCGCCGGCGCCGTCTTCCTGGGCTGCGAGCTCCAGCCCGAGGCCGCCGCCAAGGTCCGCGCCGACGGCGCGCTCGTCTTCCCGCCCGTCCCGGACCTGCCGTTCGACCCGTACCGCGCCCACCTGTACTCCCCCGCGGAACTGTTCGACCACGTCGAGGACGAGGCGTACGAAACGACCCCCGACTTCCGCACGTACGACTGGTTCCAGCAGACGAAGGCCGACGGCGACATCTTCGCGTCGATGCTCCGCTCCATCCACGACGACGCCATCTCCGACGCCCTCGACGAACTCCTCGCCGGCGCCCGGGTCGTCGGCGTCATGGGCGGCCACGCGATGGCCCGCGGCACCGACGCGTACGCAGGGGCCGCCCGGCTCGGCCGCTCGCTGGCCCGCGCAGGCCTGACCGTGGCGACCGGCGGCGGCCCCGGCGCGATGGAGGCGGCGAACCTCGGCGCGTACACCGCCCCGCACACCGACGACGTACTGGACGAGGCGCTCGAACTCCTCGCCAAGGCACCGTCGTTCACCCCGTCCGTCACGGACTGGGCGCGGGCCGCCTTCGAGGTGCGGGCCCGCTGGCCGAAGGGCGGCGACTCGGTCGGCATCCCCACCTGGTTCTACGGCCATGAGCCGCCGAACCCCTTCGCCGGCCACATCGCGAAGTACTTCGCCAACGCGACACTCCCCCAAGCTCTCGGCTCCGCGCGAGCAGGGGGGACCCCCATGGACGGCCTGCTCGCCCGCTGCAACGCAGGGGTGATCTTCCTCCCGGGCGCGGCCGGCACCGTACAAGAGATCTTCGACAACTCAACCCCCAACTACTACGAGTCGCGGGGCGAGCCCACCCCCATGGTCCTGGTGAACCGCGCGCACTGGACGGACCGGCTGCCCGCCTGGCCGCTGCTCCAGGCCCTCGCGGCCGAGCGCCCGATGGCCGCCCGGATCGCCCTGGTCGACTCCATCGACGAGGCCCCGGAAGCGCTCCACCGGCTGGGCCTGCGCAGCTAGGGGGCCACCGGAGGCAACGTCGGCGCCCGATTCCGCGTCTGGCAGTCCGTACCAAACCCTTCCGGAACGGAGCCTCCCGGTGCTCATAGGACTGCTGACGGCTGTCGCCGCCTCGATCTGTTACGGCACGGGCTCCGTCCTCCAGGCCGTCGGGTCGCGCAGGTCAGCCCGGCGCGAGGCGGAGGCGCAGGCGGCCGGGCAGGTCACCGGCCGGGGCGGGCCGAGCCTGTCGTCGACCGCGAAGGCGGCGATGACCTGGGAGTTCGTCGTCGGGACGGTCCTGGACTTCATCGGCTTCGGCCTCGGAGCGCTAGCGGCGCGGATGCTGCCGTTGTTCCTCTCCCAGACGGTCATCAGCGCGAACCTGGTGATCACGGCGGTGCTGAGCGTCCGCCTGCTCGGCATCCGGCTGACGCGCGCCGAGTGGACGTCGATCGGCGTCGTCTGCTCGGCGCTCGTACTCCTCGCGAGCGCGGCGGGCCCCGAGGGCAGCGGGCACACTCCGCTCGCCACGCACTGGTGGCTGCTCGCGATCTCGGTGCTCCTGATGGTCGGCGGCACGGTTCTCGTACGGCTCCTGGGCGCGCGGGCGGCGATCCTGGCGGGTCTCCTCTCGGGACTCGGCTTCGGCGCGCTCGGTGTGGGCGTACGGATCCTCGACCTGGGGTCGTTCGTCACCGACCCGGCGCTGTACGCGATCCTCGTCGCCGGGACCGGCGGGATGTACCTGCACACCGTCGCGCTCCAGATCGGCTCGGTGAACGGGGCGACGGCGGCGCTCGTGGTGGGCGAGACCGTGCTGCCGGGAATGATCGGGGTGTGGTGGCTGGGCGACGCCTCCCGCCCGGGCTTCGCCTGGCTGGCCATCACCGGCTTCGCCCTGGCGGTCGCGGGCGCGGTGGCCGTGGCCTGGTTCGGCGCTCCTGAGGGCCACGGCGGGAAAGCCGCCGACGGCGCACAGCCGCCCACAGGGGGACCCGCCCCACTGTCTACAAGTGGTACGGGTGGTACGGGTGGGAACGCCAGCCCGGGCGGAGGCCGGGCGCACCCCCGCGAAGCCGCACCGGCCCGCCCCCACTAGCCCAGCACCACGACCTCGTCCGCCACGAACGTCACGCCCACCTCCGCGCCCTCCGCAGGCGCGTCCCGGAGCGGGCACTCCGCCTCCAGGGCCGGGCCCTCCGCCGGACGCAGCAGCACGGCGACATGGGTACCCCGGAACGTACGGGCCTCGACCGTGCAGGCCAGGCCGTCACCCGGGGCCACGAGCCGTACGCCGCCTGGGCGTACGAGGATCTCCCTCGCGCCCCCGGGCGAACCGTCCGGCACCGGAACCTTGCCCCACACCGTGTCGGCGAAAGGCCCGCTCACCGTCCCCGCCACGACGTTGTCGAAGCCGAGGAACCGGGCCACGAACGCCGAAGCCGGCCGCTGCCACACCTCCAGCGGCGTCCCGGACTGCGCGATCCGGCCGTCCCGCATCACCACGACCCGGTCGGCGAGCGCGAACGCCTCGCCCTGGTCGTGGGTGACGGCCAGCACCGTCGTACCCAACCGCCGGAACAGACCGCGCAGTTCGACCACCAGCCGCTCCCGCAGACCGCGGTCCAGCTGCCCGAGCGGCTCGTCCAGCATCAGCAGCCGCGGCCGCGGGGCGAGCGCGCGGGCGAGCGCCACCCGCTGCTGCTCGCCGCCGGAGAGCGAGGCGACGGCCCGCCCGGCGGCCCCGGAAAGGCCGACCAGCTCCAGCAACTCCCGTACCCGCTCGTCCCGTTCGGCCTTCGCGACGCCGTGCATCCGCAGCCCGAAGCCGACGTTGCCACCCACGTCCCGCTGCGGGAAGAGCTGGTGGTCCTGGAACATCAGGCCGACCCCGCGCCGGTGCACCGGCACCCCGGCCTGGTCCGCGCCGTCGAGCAGGACCCGTCCGCCGTCGAGCGCCTGGAGCCCGGCGACGGCCCGCAGCATGGTGGACTTGCCGCTGCCGCTCGGCCCGAGCACGCACACGATCTCGTGGTCGGCCACCGCCAGGTCCACGGAGTCGAGCACGGCCCGATCCCCGAACCGTACGGTCGCGTCCTCGACGCGCAGCATCAGAACTCCCCCGAGGTGGTGCGGTCGACACGGAGCCGTTCCAGAAGCAGCAGGGACACCGCGCACACCACCATCAGAATCGTTGAAAGGGCCATGGCCTGGCCGTAGTTGAGCTCACCTGGCCGGCCGAGCAGCCGGGCGACCGCGACCGGCAGGGTCGGGTTGTCGGGCCGGGCGATGAAGACCGTCGCGCCGAACTCGCCCAGGGAGACGGCGAAGGCGAACCCGGCCGCGATGAGCACCGCGCGCCGCACCAGCGGCAGATCGACCTCCCGCCAGGCCCGCAGCGGCGAGGCGCCGAGCACGGCCGCCGCCTCCCGCAGCCGTTCGTCCACCGCCCGCAGGACGGGCAGCATCGTCCGTACGACGAAGGGGACACCGACCAGTGCCTGCGCGAGCGGGACGAGGATCCAGCTCGCCCGCAGGTCGAACGGCGGCTCGTCGAGCGTGATCAGGAAGCCGAAGCCGACGGTCACGGCCGACACCCCGAGCGGCAGCATCAGCAGCGCGTCGAAGCCGCGCACGAGCCGTCCCGCCCGCCGCGTCAGAGCGGCCGCCGCGAGCCCGCCGATGAGGAGGGCGAGGGCGGTGGCGACGACGGCGTACCGGAGCGAGTTCGCGATGGTGTCGACCATCGGGACGAGGAAGGTACCGGAGGGGTCGACGGACTGGAGGGCCCGGTAGTAGTCGAGGCCGTACCCGTCCGAGGTGGCGAAGGACCGTTCGACGAGGACGGCGAGCGGCAGCACGAGCAGCAGCACGATCGACACGAGGACGCCCGCGAAGAGCGCCCACGCGCCGATCCCCCGGGGCCGCCGCGCGGTCTGCTCGGGCGGGACGAGCTTCAGGGCCGTCTCCCGCCGCCGTACCGTCCGGGCGTGCACGGCGAGGACGACGCCGACGGCCACGAACTGGACGATCGTCAGGACGGCGGCCGTCGTCAGGTCGAAACGGTCGACCGTCTGCCGGTAGATCTCCGTCTCCAGAGTGGAGTACGCCGGTCCGCCGAGGATCTGGACGACGGCGAAGGAGCCGGCGGTGAAGAGGAACACCATCAGCGCGGCTGCGGCGACGGCCGGGGCGAGCGCAGGCAGGGTCACCTTCCGCCAGGCGGTGAACCGGGAGGCGCCGAGGACCCGGGCGGCCTCCTCCTGGCGAGGGTCGAGCTGCGCCCACAGACCGCCGACGGTCCTGACGACGACGGCGTAGTTGAAGAAGACATGGGCCAGGAGGATGGCCCAGACGGTGGTGTCCAGCCGGACGCCCCACAGTTCGTCGAGGAGCCCGCCGCGCCCGACGAGCGCCAGGAACGCCGTGCCGACCATGACGGTCGGCATCACGAACGGCACGGTGACGACTGCGCGCAGCAGCCCCTTGCCGGGGAAGTCGAAACGCGCGAAGACGTACGCGCCGGGCAGCGCGATCAGCAGGGTCAGCGCGGTGGAGGCGAGTGCCTGCCACAGGGTGAACCAGAGGACGTCGAGGATCTCCGGCCGGCTCAGCGTCTCGCCGAACCGGCCGAACTCCCATGCCCCGTCGGGCCGCAGCCCGCGCTCGACGATCGAGGCGACGGGCCAGGCGAAGAAGAGCGCGAAGAAGGCGACGGGCACGACCATCAGGCCGAGCCGCACCACGCTTCCCCGCACGCCTCGTCGGCCACCGGCATGACGCTCGGGGGCTACTTCAGAACGGTCGAGGACCACGACTGGATCCACTGGTCACGCTTCTCGGCGATCTTCTCGGGCGCCATGGTCTGCGGCTTCTCGATCGTCACGCCGTGCTTCGTGAACAGCTCGGGCAGCTGGGCGCCCTTGGTCACCGGGTTGACGAACATCTGGAGCGGCATGTCCTCCTGGAACTTCTTGGAGATCAGGAAGTCGATCAGCGCCTTGCCGCCCTCGGGGTTCTTCGCCCCGTTCAGCAGCCCGGCGAACTCGATCTGCCGGAAGCAGGTGCCGGTGGAGACCCCGGTCGGAGCCTCCTTCGGCTGCGGCTCGGCGTAGAGGACCTCGACCGGCGGGCTGGAGGCGTACGAGACGACCAGCGGCCGGTCCCCCTTGGCCTGCTTGCCGCCGGCCGAGCCCGAGAACTCCTGGTTGTAGGCGAGCTCCCAGCTGTCGACGGTCTTCACGCCGTTGGCCTTGAGCTTCTCCCAGTAGCCCTGCCAGCCGTCGTCGCCGTACTGCGCGGCGGTGCCGAGGAGGAAGCCGAGGCCCGGGGAGGACTTCTCGGGGTTCTCGACCACGAGCAGGTTCTTGTACTCCGGCTTGGCCAGGTCGTCGAAGGTCTGCGGGGGCGCGAGCTTCTTGTCGGCGAAGTACTTCTTGTCGTAGTTGACGCAGATGTCGCCGGTGTCGATCGGGGTGACCCGGTGCTCCTTGTCGAGCTTGACCTCGGGCAGCACCAGATCCAGCCCCTTCGCCTCGTACGGGACGAAGATCCCGTTGTCGAGCGCGCGGGAGAGCAGGGTGTTGTCGACGCCGAAGAAGACGTCGCCCTGCGGGGAGCCCTTGGTCAGGATCTCCTTGTTGACGGCCACGCCGGCGTCGCCGCTCTTCAGCACCTTGACCGTGAAGCCGGTCTGCTTGGTGAACTCCGCCAGGACCTCCTTCGAGGCGTTGAAGGAGTCGTGGCTGACGAGCGTCACGGTCTTGGGCGCGGGCGCGTCGGACTTGCCCGCCGCGCCTCTGACGTCCTCGGTGCCGCAGGCGGCGAGGGTCGTGACGCCCAGCGCTGCGGCGATCGCCGCGGCGGCCATCTTCTTGGTGCTCACTGAAATTCCTCCTGGGTGTGACCAGGAAGAGACGCGGCCCTGCCCACCGCAAGGTGGGCAGGGCGCAACAGCTCGAGTTGCGACCGAACTTCCTACCCAGAATGACCTGGGCGAGGTTCAGAGGGTCTGCGGTCCGATGACCGCACTCTCAGCGCTGTGGCGCTCCCCTGTCGGAATATGGAGATGTGTTCGAGCACAGACTACAAGGTCAGCGCTCCGAGGCCGCCAGCTGTCCACAGGCACCGTCGATCTCCTGACCGCGGGTGTCACGGACGGTGACCGGGACACCGTGGGCGGCGATGGCCGCGACGAAGGCCTTCTCGTCCTCGGGCCGGGACGCGGTCCACTTCGAGCCGGGCGTCGGGTTCAGCGGAATCAGGTTCACGTGCACCCGCTTCCCCTTCAGCAGCCGCCCGAGCAGGTCACCGCGCCAGGCCTGGTCGTTGATGTCGCGGATCAGGGCGTACTCGATGGAGATCCGGCGGCCGGACTTCTCCGCGTACTCCCATGCGGCGTCAAGGACCTCCCGGACCTTCCAGCGCGTGTTGACGGGCACGAGGGTGTCGCGCAGCTCGTCGTCGGGCGCGTGCAGCGAGACGGCGAGGCGGCACTTGAAGCCCTCGTCGGCGAAGCGCAGCATCGCGGGCACCAGGCCGACGGTGGAGACGGTGATCCCGCGCTGCGAGAGGCCGAGACCGTCCGGCTCGGGGTCGGTGAGCCGGCGGACGGCGCCGACGACCCGCTTGTAGTTGGCGAGCGGCTCGCCCATGCCCATGAAGACGATGTTGGAGAGCCGCGCCGGCCCCCCGGGCACCTCGCCGTCGCGCAGGGCGCGCATGCCGTCGACGATCTGGTGCACGATCTCGGCGGTCGACAGGTTCCGGTCGAGCCCGGCCTGCCCGGTGGCGCAGAACGGGCAGTTCATCCCGCAGCCTGCCTGCGACGAGATGCACATGGTGACCCGGTCCGGGTACCGCATGAGCACGGACTCGACGAGCGTGCCGTCGTGCAGCTTCCACAGGGTCTTACGGGTGGTGTCCTCGTCGCACGAGATGTGCCGGACCACGGACATCAGGTCGGGCAGCAGCTCCCCCTGCAGCTTCTCGCGCGAGGAGGCGGGGATGTCGGTCCACTCGGCGGGGTCGTGGGCGTACCGCGCGAAGTAGTGCGTGGACAGCTGCTTGGCGCGGAACGGCTTCTCGCCGATCGCGGCGACGGCCTCCTTGCGCTCGGCGGGCGTGAGGTCGGCAAGGTGCCGCGGCGGCTTCTTGGCTCCGCGGGGCGCGACGAAAGTGAGTTCTCCGGGCTTCGGCATGGTTCTACCAGTGTCGCAGACGGATCCCGGTGGCCCGGGCCCGTGGCCGGCCGCCGCGTGGAGTGGCGAGGGAGCGGGGCCACGCGGCCGCCGTGTGTCATGAGCGGTCGCGCTTGAGGGAGTCCTTGATGCCCTCGGCGTGCTCGCGGACGCTCTTCGCCGTGTCTCGGATCTTGCTCTTGACCTGGTCGGTCCTGCCCTCGGTCTCCACTCGCTCGTTGCCGGTGATCTTTCCGGTGACTTCCTTGAGTTTGCCCTTGGCCTTGTCCATGGCGCTGCTCATGCCGTGATCCCTCCTCGGCTGATCTGCTGCACGTCCACGCTAGGCCCGCGCGGGCCGGGGCGCCTGCCGGCGTGTGGGCGGCCGCCGTCAGGGACCTGGTCGGCCCGGCTGGTTCCGGGGGATCCGCTGGGTGAAGAACAGCGCCAGGAGGGAGGCGAGCGCGAGGATCGCGAGGGCCGCGCGCAGGCCGTCGAGCCTGGCCTCGGCGTTCGCGTCCAGGGCTGCCTCGGTCGCCTCCGGGCTCGTACCCGCGGTGTCGAGGGCCGTCTCGAGCTGGGCGTCCGAGAGGAAGGGCACCCCGCTCGCGAGTTCGACGGTGGCCTGGTTCTTGACCTCGGCGGGAATCGCCGCGTTCTGCTCGACACTGGCCAGGAAGGAGGACGTGAGCGCGGCGATCAGGAGCGAGCCGGCCAGCGCCGTGCCGATCGAGGCGCCCAGGTTGGTGACGGCGTTCTGGACGCCGCCGACCTCCGCGGTCTGCCGCTCCGGTACCGCGGAGACGGTGACCGACCCGAGCTGGGAGGCCAGCGCGCCCATGCCGAGTCCGATCAGCAGCAGAGGGAGGGTGACGATCTCGGCTCCGGCGTCCAGGTCGAGCGCCGCCATCAGGGCGATCGCGCCCGCGAGCAGCGCGAGCACCCCGAGCCGCACCACCCGCCGCGGGGAGACGTCCGGGAGGAAGCGCGGGATCAGGATCGCGGCTGCGAGCAGCGTCATCGACAGCGGCAGGATGCGGGCCCCTGTCGCAAGCGCGGACAGCCCCAGGGCGATGGACAGGTAGAGCGGTACGACGAAGAAGACGCCCATCTGTACGAGGTACTGGAAGAAGAACATCGTCAGACCGCCGGTGAGCTGCTTGTTCCGCAGCATGGCCGGGTCGACCAGCGGTTCCCTGCCGCGTTCCACGAGCCGGGCCTCCCAGCGGAGGAAGAGCCAGACCAGGAACAGGCCCGCCAGCATCAGCCACACCGTCATCGAGACACCCAGCCACGACGGCGCGTCCGGCTTCGGCCTGAACCAGCCCCACTCGCCCGAGCGGAGAACTCCGTAGACGAAGACCCCGAGGCCGCCGGCGGAGAGGAGTGCGCCCCCGAGGTCGATGCGCGGGCGTTCCTCGCTGATCGTGTCGGCGATGCGGCGGGCGAACACCAGGATGACGAGCACCACCACGACCTCGCCGGCGAAGACCCAGCGCCAGGAGAAGTACGTCGTGGCCAGGCCCCCGATGAGCGGCCCGAGCGCGATGGCGACGGCCCCCGCGGCCGCCACGATGCCGTACGCCCCCGCGCGGCGTTCGGCGGTGAAGTTGCCGGCCACGAGTCCCACGATCGCGGGCAGGATCAGCGCCGCTCCGACCCCTTCGAGGAACGACCAGCCGAGCAGCAGCACGGGGAGGTTCGGTGCCAGCGCCGTGACGAGGGAGCCGCAGCCGTACACGGCGCAGCCGATCATGAACGCGCGTCTGCGGCCGATCAGCACCCCGACCTTGCCCCCGGGGATCATCAGCATCGCCATCACCAGGGTGTACGCGGTGATGGCGCCCTGGATCCCGGTCACCGTCGTCCCCACGTCGTCGGCCACCGCCGCGATCGAGACGTTCATGACGGAGCTGTCCAGGGCCATCAGGAACTGACCGGCAGCGAGCGTCAGCAGTACCGACCGCGCCCCCGGCCGCACCCCGGCAGTGCCACCCCTGTCTGTCATGGGCGCATCGTGCCAGCCGCCCCCGTCGTGGACGGTCGACCCGCCGTGGGGGTCAGCCACCTGGCGGGCGCGAGCGGGGCCGAGGCCGGGGAAGCAGAAGGGGCCGAGGAGCCGGGGAAGCGGAAGGGCCCGCCGTCCGGTGTGGACGGCGGGCCCTTCACGTAAAAGCGTGCGGCTCAGGTCGTGCCGACGAAGACCACGAGCAGGAGCCAGACCACCGGGGCCGTCGGGAGCAGGGAGTCCAGCCGGTCCATGATGCCGCCGTGGCCCGGCAGCAGGGTGCCCATGTCCTTGATGCCGAGGTCGCGCTTGATCATCGACTCGCCGAGGTCGCCGAGCGTCGCGCTCGCCGCCACCGCGAGGCCGAGCAGCAGGCCCTGCCACCAGGTGCCGTCGTCGATCAGGAACTCCATGCACAGCGCGCCCGCCGCCATCGCGAACGTCACCGCTCCGAGCAGGCCCTCGCGGGTCTTGCCGGGGCTGATCCGCGGTGCCAGCTTGTGCTTGCCGAAGCGCCAGCCGATCGCGTACGCGCCGGTGTCGCTGACGACCGTGAGCAGCAGGAACGTGAGCACCCGCTCCGGGCCGTCGTCGGCGGTGAGCATCAGCGCCACGAACGTCGCCAGGAACGGCACGTAGAACGCGGCGAAGACGCCCGCCGTGACGTCCTTCAGATAGCCCTCGGGCGGCTCCGTCATGCGCCACACCAGGACCGCGAGCGCCGTCAGGGCCATGGCGACCCAGGCGCCCTCCGCCCCGCGGACGTAGCCGGCGACGACCATCGCCGCGCCACCGACCGCGAGCGGGACGAGCGGAGCCTTGATGCCCTTGCGCTCCTGGAGGCGGGAGGTGAGCTCCCACAGACCGACCACGACGGCGACCGCTATGACGCCGACGAACGCGGCCTTCCAGATGAACAGGGAGGCGATGATGACCGCGCCCAGACCGACCCCGACTCCTATGGCCGCGCCCAGATCGCGCCCCGCGCTCTTCTTCTGCGGGGCAGCGGGTCGGTTCGGGCTGGACATGGGCTCCTGCGGGTGCTCGTTCGGCGTCTCGTCACGGAACAGGGGACCGCTCGGCTGAGCGGCCCCCCGGCCGTGGTCGTCCTGGTGATCGCCGGCGGGGACGTCGGGCACGATGGGCATGGGCCGAGTCTGCGCCGCCTGCAACCCATCGTATGCGGGACCCGCCGGGGCAGGCCCCTGGTCGGGCCCCCAGTAGCCGGAACCGGCCGGGGCCCCCCAGGAAGAGTCGTTCATCAGACCTCGAGCAGCTCGGCTTCCTTGTGCTTCAGCAGCTCGTCCACCTGCGCGACGTACTTCGCGGTGGTGTCGTCGAGCTCCTTCTCGCCGCGCCGGCCGTCGTCCTCGCCGACCTCGCCGTCCTTGACGAGCTTGTCGATGGTCTCCTTGGCCTTGCGGCGCACGGAGCGGATCGAGATCTTGGAGTCCTCGGCCTTGGTCTTGGCGACCTTGATGTACTCGCGGCGGCGCTCCTCGGTCAGCTCCGGGAACACCACACGGATGATGTTGCCGTCGTTGCTCGGGTTGACGCCGAGGTCCGAGTCACGGATCGCCTGCTCGATGTTGCGCAGCGCGCTCTTGTCGAACGGGGTCACGACAGCCATGCGCGGCTCGGGAACCGAGAACGACGCCAGCTGATTGATCGGCGTGATGGCACCGTAGTAGTCCGCCACGATCTTGTTGAACATCGCCGGGTGCGCACGGCCGGTGCGGATCGCGGCGAAGTCCTCCTTGGCGACCACGACGGCCTTCTCCATCTTCTCCTCGGCCTCGAGGAGGGTCTCTTCGATCACCACTTGCTCCTGCGTGTCGTCGCGTCTTGTCCTGCACGGTGTACGGCCGGCAGGGCTCTGTCCATCCCCTCGCGGGGCGGTACCCGGTTTCGAGCCGAGGCTCAGGCCCGGGTGCCCTGGTCGCTCACGAGAGTGCCGATCTTCTCACCCTTCACCGCGCGCGCGATATTGCCCTCGGCGAGCAGTTCGAAGACGAGGATCGGCAGCTTGTTGTCCCGGCACAGGGTGATGGCGGTGGCGTCGGCGACCTTGAGGTCGCGGGAGAGCACCTCGCCGTACTCCAGCGCGTCGAACTTGACCGCGTCGGGGTTCTTCTTCGGGTCGGAGTCGTAGACCCCGTCGACGCCGTTCTTGCCCATGAGCAGGGCCTCGGCGTCGATCTCCAGGGCGCGCTGGGCGGCCGTGGTGTCGGTGGAGAAGTACGGCATGCCCATACCGGCGCCGAAGATGACCACGCGGCCCTTCTCCAGGTGGCGCACGGCCCGCAGCGGGATGTACGGCTCCGCGACCTGGCCCATGGTGATGGCGGTCTGGACGCGGGAGTCGATGCCTTCCTTCTCCAGGAAGTCCTGGAGGGCGAGGCAGTTCATGACCGTGCCGAGCATGCCCATGTAGTCGGAGCGGGCCCGGTCCATGCCGCGCACCTGCAGCTCGGCGCCGCGGAAGAAGTTGCCGCCGCCGATCACGACCGCGATCTCCCAGCCGTCGCGGACGACTGCGGCGATCTCGCGGGCGATCTTGTGCACGACGTCGGGGTCGACGCCGAGACCGCCGCCTCCGGCGAATGCCTCACCGGACAGCTTCAGCATGAAGCGTCCGGCCTTTTTGCCGTGGTTGTCGTCGCCCTGTACGGCGCTCTGGTTCATGGGATCTCCTCGTGCACATACGACGAAGGCCATTGCCGGTGGGTCCTTGCGGTTTCCCGTGCGGCAATGGCCTCCTCGTCAGAACTGCGGTCGCCCTCCGCGAGCGTGGACGACTGCTTCAGACCCTACCCGGGCCCGGTGTCCGTCGCGTACGGACTCAGATGCCGACCTTGATGCGCGTGAAGCGCTTCAGGGTGACACCGGCCTGGTCCAGAATCTGCTGGACAGACTTCTTGTTGTCGAGCGCGTACGGCTGGCCAAGGAGCGTGGCGTCCTTGAAGAAGCCGTTGACGCGACCCTCGACGATCTTCGGGAGCGCGGCCTCGGGCTTGCCCTCGGCGCGGGTGGTCTCCTCGGCGACGCGACGCTCGGTCTCGACGACCTCGGCCGGAACGTCCTCACGGGTGAGGTACTTCGGCGCGAAGGCGGCGATGTGCTGCGCGACACCCTTGGCGACCTCGGCGTTCTCCTTGTCGAGCTCGACAAGGACACCGATCTGCGGGGGCAGGTCAGGCATGGTGCGGTGCATGTAGGCCGAGACGTAGCCGTCGGCGTACTGCGCGAAGCGGTCGAGGACGATCTTCTCGCCCAGGTTGGCGTTGGCCTCGTCGACGTACGCCTGGACCGTCTTGCCGGGCTCGATCTCGGAGGCGAGCAGCGCCTCGAGGTCGGCCGGCGCGGTGGCGGCGACGTGGGCGGCGAGGGAGGCGGCGACGGCCTGGAACTTGTCACCCTTGGCGACGAAGTCCGTCTCGCACTTCAGCTCGACGAGGACACCGGAGGTGTTGTCGTCGGCGATGACGGAGACGACGGCGCCGTTCTCGGCGGAACGGCCCTCGCGCTTGGCGACGCCCTTCTGGCCCTTGATGCGCAGGGCCTCGACGGCCTTGTCGACGTTGCCGTCGGCCTCGTCCAGAGCCTTCTTGCAGTCCATCATGCCGGCGCCGGTGAGCTCACGGAGCTTCTTGACGTCAGCGGCGGTGTAGTTCGCCATGAGTCTGAGTTTCTCTCTCGAAGTCTGAAAGATCGATCTACGGGTGGACGGCGGGGGCTTCGTGGGCCCCCGCCGTCTGCATCCGAAACAACCAACCGGACCTGACCTGTGAGGGTCAGGCCGTGGGTCAGGCCTGCTCGGCCTCGGCGGCCGGAGCCTCGTCGGCCGGGGCCTCGGCGGCCGGAGCCTCGACGACCTCGGCGGCGACGGCGTCGGCGGCCTCGGTGGCAGCCTCGGCGTCGGCGACGGGCTCGGTCTCGGCGGAGGTCTGGACCTCGGCCTCGTCAGCCTTCTTCTCACCCTCGAGCAGGTCGCGCTCCCACTCGGCGAGCGGCTCGCCCGCGGCCTTCTCGCCCGGCTTCGAGTCGCCGGTCGCAGCGCCGGAACGGGCGATGAGGCCCTCGGCGACGGCGTCGGCGATCACGCGGGTGAGCAGGGTGACGGAGCGGATCGCGTCGTCGTTGCCCGGGATCTTGTAGTCGACCTCGTCGGGGTCGCAGTTGGTGTCGAGGATCGCGACGACCGGGATGTGGAGCTTGCGCGCCTCACCGACGGCGATGTGCTCCTTCTTGGTGTCGACGATCCAGACGGCGCTGGGGACCTTCGACATCTCGCGGATACCACCGAGGGTCTTCTCCAGCTTGGCCTTCTCGCGCGAGAGCACGAGAAGCTCCTTCTTGGTGAGACCCGAGGCCGCGACGTCCTCGAAGTCGATCTGCTCGAGCTCCTTGAGGCGCTGCAGACGCTTGTAGACGGTGGAGAAGTTGGTCAGCATGCCGCCGAGCCAGCGCTGGTTGACGTAGGGCATGCCCACGCGCGTCGCCTGCTCGGCGATCGCTTCCTGCGCCTGCTTCTTGGTGCCGACGAACATGATGGAGCCGCCGTGGGCGACGGTCTCCTTGACGAACTCGTAGGCGCGGTCGATGTACGACAGCGACTGGAGCAGGTCGATGATGTAGATGCCGTTGCGCTCCGTGAAGATGAAGCGCTTCATCTTCGGGTTCCAACGACGGGTCTGGTGACCGAAGTGGACGCCGCTTTCCAGCAGCTCCCGCATCGTGACGACGGCCATGGCCGTATCTCCTTGTGTTTCTCGGTTATGTCCTGACGCCCCGACGCGCCGTGCCACGAGGGACCGAAAAGGCGCTGCCACGGCCTGTGAGGGCTGTGTGGCGGGGCGTGCGAAGTCGACCCGGTGACCCGGATCGCCATAGGAAGTGTACGGGACCCCGGGGGCGCCGGGTGACGGCGCTGTCCACAACCTGCTGGTCGTCCACAGATACCGACCATGATCGGCGCGGATCGGGCGGGTGCGGGACGGTGTCGGCATGCACCTCACGACACTGCTTCTGACCCTGTTACTGATGTGGCCCCTGGGCCCGCCGCGCCCGGAGGTCCTGCGTGGCTGGGAGCCACCGCCCGGTCCGTACGCCGCCGGCCACCGCGGGCTCGACCTGGCGGCCCCGGTGGGTGCCCCGGTCCACGCGGCGGCGGCGGGCGTGGTCACGTTCGCGGGCCGGGTGGGCGGCCGGGGCGTCCTCACGATCACGTTGCCGGGCACGGGCGACCCGCCGCTGCGCACCACCTACGAGCCGGTGGACCCGCTGGTCGGCGCGGGCATGACGGTCACCCGCGGCGACCCGGTGGCCACCCTCGCACCGCCAGGGCCCGGGACCCCGCACTGCCCGGAGTCCTGCCTGCACTGGGGCCTGCTGCGAGGCGAGACCTACCTGAACCCGCTGCTGTTCCTGAGCCAGGGCCCGTCGAGACTGCTCCCGGTGACGGATCAGCCACCGTTCCGGTGGGGCAGGAGGTCGTAGGGGCAGGACCGGTCACCACCGCGGTCGGTCGTCAGCCGGCGACGCCTCGGAGGGCCATGGAGACCGCGGCTTCGGCGATGGCGGTCGGATTCTCGGCGGCGCCCAGTTCGATACGGCGTACGGCCGCGTCCACGACGCCCTGGAGGAGCATCGCGCCCAGGCGGGGCTCGGCCTGGCCCAGGTCGGCGAGGGCCTCGACGATCATGGCGACGAGGCCGCCGTGGGCGGCGCGGATCTTCTCGCGGGCGCCGTCGTCGAGCTCACTCGCGGAGATCGCGACGACCGCGCGGTGCCGCCGGTCCCCCACGAGCTCCAGCTGCTTGCGTACGTAGGCCTCGACCTTGCCCTCGGCCGTGTCGGCCTGGGCCATCGCCGTCTCGACCTCGGCCGCCCAGACGGGGAAGTCGACGGCGCACAGCTCCTCGACCACGGCCGCGCGGGACCGGAAGTACTCGTACACCGAGGAACGGGCCAGGCCCGTGCGCTCGGCGAGGGCGGGGAAGGTCAGCGCCTCCGTACCGCCCTCGGACAGCAGGGAGCGCGCCGCGTCCAGCAGGGCGCCGCGCTGCATCGTCCGGTGCTCGGCCACCGAGGCCGCTCGAATCCTTGGCACGGCTCCACCATACGACCGGCCGCGCGCGGTCAGCGCCCCACATCGGCCAGCTTGGCGCGCAGCTGCAGGACGGACTTGGTGTGGATCTGGCTGACCCGGCTCTCGGTGACGCCGAGGACGTGGCCGATCTCGGCGAGGGTGAGGCCCTCGTAGTAGTAGAGCGTGACCACGGTCTTCTCCCGCTCGGGGAGGGTGTTGATGGCGCGGGCGAGCAGCCTGCGCAGCTCGCGGTCCTCGGCCACCTCGACCGGGTTGTCGGCTGCGGTGTCCTCCAGGGTGTCCATCAGCGACAGTCGGTCGCCGCCCTCGCCGCCGACGTGCAGCAGCTCTTCGAGGGCGACCACGTTCGCCAGGGACAACTGGCTGAAAACAGCGTGCAGTTCCTCCAGGGCGATGCCCATCTCCGCCGCGACCTCGCTCTCGGTCGGGGTGCGGCGGAGCTTGGCCTCCAGGGTGGCGTAGGCGCGCTCGACGTTGCGCGCCTTCTGCCGTACGGAGCGGGGGATCCAGTCCAGGGCGCGGAGTTCGTCGATCATCGCGCCCCGGATCCGGGTGATCGCGTAGGTCTCGAACTTGATCGACCGCTCGACGTCGAACTTCTCGATGGCGTCGATCAGCCCGAAGACTCCGGAGGAGACGAAGTCGGCCTGTTCCACATTGGACGGCAACCCCACGCTGACCCGGCCGGCGACGTACTTCACGAGCGGCGAGTAGTGCAGGATCAGCTGTTCGCGCAGCCGCTCGTCGCCCGTGTCCTTGTACGACCGCCACAGCTCGTCGAGCGATGTCGGTGCGGGTGGTCGCACGGTGCCCCGGGCTGCTGGGGGCACCGCAGCGCGGTCAGACCCGGAGGTGTGCTGGGGCATGCGTTGCCTTGAGCCGTTCTGCTGGCGGGTTTGTCGGTGGGGATGTCCGGCGGGGAACCCTGGCGAGCGTAGCGTGACTGGACGGTCGCGGTGTGCGAACCTCTGCGGATCGCGCCCCTCGGGGTGGACGTCCTCGGCCGCATCTTCGAACCCGGGCCGCGGCGCGTGTCGACCCCTCGGGGGCGGCCGAGAGAGCTGGGTTGTTCATCACCCTCACCATTTCACCCGAATGCGCCAGGTCAAGTACCGCCTCGCCGCGCATTCGCCCCATCTGTGGGGGTGTTCGTCAACCGCCAGTCGTCGCCTTGCCGTTCGACGAACCCCAGGGAGTGCAGTTCGTACAGTCGGACGAGGGTGTCGTCGGGGGTGGCGCCCGAGCGGTCGGCGATCTCGCGCACGAGGGTGGGACGGCCGGCGGGCATGGCTTCGAGGACCCGGGCGGTGTCCGGGGCGAGGAGATCGCGGGGCAGGACGGGGCCGCGCCGCGCGGGGGCGAGCTGGCCGATGTCCCCGACGAGTTCGATCACCTCGGCGGCCTCGGTGACGAGGGTGGCCTCGCCGCGCAGGAGTTCGTGGACGCCGGCGGAGAGACCACTGGTGACGGCGCCGGGCACGCCCATGGTGTGGCGGCCGAGGCGGGCGGCGGCGCGGGCGGTGACGAGCGAGCCGCTGCGGTACTCGGCCTCGACGACGACGGTGCCCCGGGTGAGGGCCGCGATGACCCGGTTGCGGAGGATGAATCTGGTGGGTGTGGGGTGGCTGCCGGGCGGCAACTCTCCGATGACGAGCCCCTGTTCGGCGACGCGCCCGATGAGCCCGGCGTGGCCGCGCGGGTAGGGGACGTCGACGCCGCAGGCGAGGACGGCGACGGTGGCGCCCCGGGCGGCGAGGGCTCCCCGGTGCGCAGCGCCGTCGATACCGAAGGCCGCTCCGGAGACGACGACCCACCCCTGTTCGGCGAGCCCGGAGGCGAGCGTGGTGGCCATGTGAGCGCCGTAGGGCGTGCAGGCGCGGGCGCCGACGACGGCGACGGAGCGCAGCGCCCAGGTCCGCAGGTCGGCGGGGCCCCGGGCCCAGAGGCCGACCGGGCGGGTGTCGCCGAGGTCGTCGAGCTGCGTGGGCCATTCGACGTCGCCGGGGACGATGAACCGCCCGCCCTGCCGGTCGACGGCGTCGAGGTCGCGCGCCGGCTCGGCGGTCGCGGCCCGCCGCCGCCATCCCTCGACCCGTTTCTCCCCGGTGCCTGGGAAGGGGTCCGCTGCGGCGGAGGGGTCCTGAAGGAGTCGCAGGAGGTCCTCGGGTCCGAACTGCCGCAGCCAGCGCCCGGCGTGGGCGTCGCCGGGTTCGACGACGCGGGTGAGGGCGGCTCGGGCGAGGCGTTCGCCGTACGGGGTCATGACCGGTCCCCCGCTCCCACCGGTACGCCGCGGGCGATGCCGGTCCGCAGTTCGAGTGCGAGGTCCACGTCATGGGCGTCCGGGCGGTCGTGACCGGCGAGGTCGGCGACGGTCCAGGCCACGCGCAGGACCCGGTCGAGGCCGCGCGCGGTGAGCAGCCCCCGCTCGATGTCCCGTTCCGCGGCGGCGAGGGCGCCGGGGGCGACGAGGAAGCGGGTACGCAGCTCATGGCCGGGGACTTCGCTGTTGACGGTCCAGGGCGTGCCGGCGAGGCGGGCGGCGGCGCGGGAGCGGGCCTCGCGGACACGGTCGGCGACGGCGGCGGTGGACTCACCGCGTCCGCCCTGGCCGAGGAGGTCGGAGCGGGTGACCGGCTCGGCTTCGACGCGCAGGTCGACGCGGTCGAGGAGCGGGCCGGACAGCCGTGCCTGGTAGCGGCGGATGACGGATGCGGGGCATTCGCAGCCCGCGCCGTGCAGGGTGTGCCGTCCGCACGGGCAGGGGTTGGCGGCGAGGGCGAGGAGGAAGCGGGCGGGAAGCCGGACGACGCCCGCCGTGCGGGCGACGACCACGTGCCCGGACTCGAGCGGCTGACGCAGGGCGTCCAGGGCCTTCCCGGAGAATTCGGGCGCCTCGTCGAGAAACAGGATCCCCCGATGAGCCAGGGAGACGGCCCCGGGGCGCGGGAGTCCGTTGCCGCCGCCGACGAGGGACTGCATGGTCGCCGAGTGGTGGGGCGCGCAGTAGGGGGCGCGGCGGACGAGCGGTTCGCCGGGCGGGAGGATGCCGGCTACCGAGTGGACGGCGGTGACTTCGAGCGACTCCTGCCGGGTGAGCGGGGGCAGGATCCCCGGGAGCCGTTCGGCGAGCATGGTCTTCCCGGCACCGGGTGGCCCGGAGAGCAGCAGGTGGTGGCTGCCGGCCGCGGCGATCTCCAGGGCGCGCCGGGCTCCGTGCTGTCCGGCGACGTCGGCGAGGTCCGGTCCGTCGACCGGCTCGGCGGAGAGGCCGGTGCCGACGCCCGCACCGGGGATGAGGAGTCCGGCGAGCATGGCGTCGGGGCGGCCTTCCTCGGCCGGTTCCTCCTCGGGGGCGGGTTCGTCGGAGAGGACGGCGATGAGCTGGCGCAGGCTGCGGACGCCGAGGACGGAGACCCCGGGGACGAGGGCGGCCTCGCCCGCCGACTGTTCGGGGACGACGACCTGGCGGTAGCCGGCTTCGGCGGCGGCCAGGACGGCCGGCAGGACGCCCCGCACGGGCCGGACGCGGCCGTCGAGGCCCAGTTCGCCGATGAGGACGAGGTCGGCGATGCCCCGGGGATCGATCCGCTCGGCGGCGCCGAGCACGGACGCCGCGACGGCGAGGTCGAAACTCGACCCGCTCTTGGGCACGGACGCGGGGCTGAGTCCGACGGTGAGCTTTTTCTGGGGCCACTCGGCGCCCGAGTTGACGATGGCGGCGCGGACGCGGTCGCGGCTTTCGCTGAGGCTCTTGTCCGGGAGTCCGACCAGGGTGAAGGCGGCGACGCCGGCCTCCAGGTCGGCCTGGACCTCGACGACGACGCCCTCGACGCCGACGAGGGCGACGGAGCAGGTGCGGGCGAATCCCATCACGCCACCCCCTGGGCGTGCGTGACGACGGGGGCGCCCCGGCGGGGCAGGACGACTCCGACGAGGTCGATGCGGACGCCGCCGTCGGGTGGTGGCCCGCCGTGCCGGTCGAGCCAGCAGGCCGCGAGGCGTTTCAGCCGGTCGGCCTTGGCGGGGGTGACGGCGGCCATGGGGTGCTCGAAGGCGCCGTCGCGCCGGGTCTTCACCTCGCAGACGACGACGGTGTCCCCGTCCCGGGCGACGATGTCGATCTCTCCGGTCCGTCCGCAGCGCCAGTTCCGCGCGAGGACCACCATCCCGGCCGCGGTGAGCCTGCGGACCGCCAGCTGTTCTCCGTACTGACCGAGGGCGCTCGTTGCGTTCATTCGGTACCACCTCCGGCACCGACTGTGACGCTTCGCGACGTTCCGTGTGCGAGCCTGTGGACAGCCGCCGGCCTGTGGAGAACCGCGTCACCCCTGCGGGTGGTTTCAGTTGCCGGGCAGCTCCAGGTCGCTCTTGTTGAGCTCCTCGATATTCACGTCCTTGAACGTGAGCACCCGCACCTGCTTGACGAATCTGGCCGGCCGATACATGTCCCAGACCCAGGCGTCGGCCATGGACACCTCGAAGAACACCTCGCCCTGGACCGAGTGCACCTGCATCTCGTAGTCATTGGTGAGGTAGAAACGACGCTCGGTCTCGATCACGTATTTGAACAGCCCGACGACATCGCGGTACTCCCGGTAGAGCTTCAGCTCCATCTCGGTCTCGTACTTCTCGAGGTCCTCGGCGCTCATGGCATGTTCCCCTTCAGCCGTGCGTCCACCTATTGTGCGCCAGCCGCTCGCACCGTTAAGCGATTTCCGGGGCGAGCACCAGCGGCGCACTCGGCGGTCCCTCATCGAGCAGCGTCTGCAGCAGCTCGGCGAGTCTGGTCGGGTACACCGTCTCACGGGCCGCCGACAGTTCGGCGGAGGTCCACCACCTCAGCCCCGCGACACTGCGTTCCTCGAGTTCGGTGAGGCCGCGCGGGGCGGTCGCGGTCTGGCTGGTTCGCGCCAGGTAGTACCACTCGTCCTGATCCCAGCGCCGCCCGTCGAACGGGAAGGAGCAGATCCGCTGCCACAGGACCGGCCCGAGTTCGACCTCGGTGATCCCGGTCTCCTCGGCCAGCTCGCGCAGCGCCGCGGCCTCCCGGGTCTCGTCCCCCTCGAGCCCGCCACCGGGCGTGAACCACCAGGTCAGGGCAGGGTCGTCGGGCTCGTAGCCGTGCATGAGGAGGATGCGGTCGTCGGGGTCGAGCAGCACGACCCGCGCCACCCGACGCAGCTCCCGCCCGCCGACGCCCGCATCGCCCGCATCGCCCGCATCGCCCGCCGCACGCGCACCAGCCGCCGCACGCGGACCGACCGACCCAGCAGCACCGCCCGCCGCACCCGCGGATCCCGCCGTACCCGTCACGCGTCCACCGTCTCCCTGCCCGTCGGCCGGCCGTCCTGCCGGCCTCCCGGCGACCGCCGGCCCCCGAGCATCCTCGCCACCGGCCCGTACGCCGCGCCGCCCAGGATCAGTACACACCCGCCGACGATCGCGTAGAAGAGCGACTCCACAGGCCCGCGGGCCGAGACCCCGCCCGGCAGTGCCGCGAAGCCCGCGGGACGCTCCACGAGGGCCATGTCGGGCCAGGCGACGGCGTCGACCCGGGCGGTGACCGCCGAGCGCGGTACGGAGCCCTGCCCGGCCTCCTCCAGGTGCGTCCGGGAGTCCAGGGAGTTGTGCCGCTCGTCGCCGAGGAGGAAGAGCTTGCCCTCGGGCACGGTCGCCGAGAACTCCTGCCCCGAGGCGGGGGCGCCGGGCCGCGTGTACGGCTCCTCGATCGCCTTGCCGTCGATCGTGAGGCGCCCGTCCTTGTCGCAGCAGGCGACCGTGTCGCCGCCGACGCCGACGACCCGCTTCACCATAGGCACATCGCCCCAGAGCGGGTCGTTGAAGATCACGATGTCGCCGCGGCGCACCTCGTCGCCGTCGATCCGCTCCGCGAGGACCTTGGACCCGACGGCCAGCGCCGGGGTCATCGAGTCGCTGGGCACGGTGTACGGCTGGTACAGCACGGCCCCGAGGACGAAGCCGCCGAGGAACAGCACACAGCCGACGGCCACGGCCAGCCCCGACAGCACGCTGCCGAGACGGCCGCGGCCGCCTTCCGTACGTATCGTTCCGCTCATCCCAGCGTTCTCCCCACCTCAGCGGTCGGTTGGACGATCTGGGACGGCACCCTACCCGCGCGCCCCTACTCGGCGGTATGCCGAGTGGCGAGCCTCTTGCGGCGCCACAGGACCAGCGGCAGCGCGCCGGCGAGACCGGCCGCGCCGGGGGCCACGGCCAGCGCCTGGCTCAGCCCCGGCTGGTCGAAGGTCTCCGGGACGGGCAGCGTGGACCAGCGGGTGACCGGCCAGGCCACGAAGACCGCGCGCCCGACGACCTGGTCGTTGGGGACCGCGCCGCCGCCCTTCAGGTTCTGGTGGTAGCGGGAGTCCAGCGAGTTCTGCCGGTTGTCGCCCATCACCCAGATGCTGTCCTTGGGGATGGTGATCGGCCCGAAGGGCTTGTCACCGCAGGGCGAGGAGCCGGGGTAGATGTACGAGCTCTCCTCCAGCGTCTTGCCGTTCAGGATGACCTTGCCGCCCTCCTTGCAGGAGACCGTGTCGCCACCCACCGCGATGACCCGCTTGATCAGGTCCTTCTCCTCGGCCGACGGCATCAGGCCGATGAAGGAGAGGAACTCCTGGAGGATGTTCGGGTCCGGCGTGGGCTCGCCCTCCAGCCAGCCGCCGGGGTCGCCGAAGACGACGACCTCGCCGCGCTCGGGCTCGGAGCCGAACCACGGGGTCAGCTTGTCGACCAGGACCCGGTCGCCGCGCTGCAGCGTGTTCATCATCGAGTCCGAGGGGATCGAGAACGCCTGCACGAGGAAGGTCTTGATCAGCAGCGCGAGCACCAGGGCGATGCCGATGAGCAGCGGCAGTTCCTTCCAGAAGGAACGCGGCCTCCTCGGGGCTTCGCCGGCCTCTCCTGCCTCGCCGCCCTGACCGTCTCCGCCGGCGTGGTCCGCGCCGTCGCCGGGGTCCGCGCCGTCGCCGGGGTCGGCGTCCGACCGATCCGAGTCGTCCGTCATGGCCACCGACGAGTCGCGGGGCGGCTCACGCCTCTCCTCGGGCTCGTCGTGTCCGGATCGTGCGCCGACGGCCACATCCCCCACATCCACTCCTCAGTCCGTGCACATGCCCGCCCCAGAACAGGGACAGGCCCATCACTCCCATAACGAGCGGGAGTTCCGCAGGAGTCGGGAGCCAGGGCAATCCGTTCAGATTCCGCGAGGACACACTATGCGACGCGCCGACCGCGGACACAGCGCCCGAACGGCCGTCCGGTACGGCCGCGAACGTGTCGGGCTCCTCGAGGCGCCGCCAGTGGCCCACCGGCCAGACGATGCCGACCGCGCGGCCGACGACGTCGTCCAGGGAGATCGTCCCCTGGTCCTTCTCGTCCAGGTGGTAGCGCGAATCGGCGGAATCCGAGCGGTGGTCGCCCAGGACGAAGATCCGGCCCTCGGGCACCTTCACCTTGAAGGGGATCTTCGACGGTTCGTTCCCCGGGTGGAGATACGGTTCGTCGAGCGGTACGCCGTTGACGCTGATCCGCCCGTCCTTGCCGCAGCAGGCGACCGTGTCGCCGCCGACCGCGACGACCCGCTTGATCAGATCCTGCTCGTCGGCGGAGGGCAGCAGTCCGATGAAGGTCAGGGCCTGCTTGACCTGCTTGACGCCGACCGGGTCCTCGGCGGGCGGCGCGGCGTCCTGGAGCCAGTTCCCGGGGTCCTTGAAGACGACGACGTCCCCGCGCTCGGGCGTCGCGCCGAACCAGGGCGTGAGCTTGTCGACCACGACCCGGTCGTCGATCCGGATCGTCTGCTCCATCGAGCCGGACGGGATGACGAACGCCTGCACCAGGAAGGTCTTCAGGACGAGCGCGATCAGGACGGCGACCATCACCAGGAGCGGGATCTCCTTGACCGCCGAGCGCTGCCGCCGCCGTTTGACCTTGCGGGCCAGCTTGCGCCGCTCCGCCCGCCCGGGCGTGGGGCGTCCGGCCGCGTCCGTGGGCCTGGTGCCGGTGGGCAGCCGGGTGTCGGCACGGTGCCCGCCCGCAGCCCGGCCCCGGTTACCCATGGCGGCCCGCCGCCGGGGCCGGTACGGCGTCGAAGGCGCCGGTCTCCGGGACCCCGGACCAGCGGCCGAAGGGCCAGCCGATCCAGTCGGCGCGCCCGATCACCCGCTCGACGGGCACCATGCCGCCGCCCGGCTGCCCGAGGTGGTCGCGGGAGTCGCTCGACTGGCTACGGTGGTCGCCCATCACCCACAGGGTGCCCGGCGGTACGACGATGTCGAAGGGGACCTTCGAGGGCGCGTCACCCAGCTGGACGTACCACTCCTCGACGGGCACGCCGTTGACGGTGAGCCGGCCGTTCTTGTCGCAGCAGACGACGCGGTCGCCGCCGACGCCCACCACCCGCTTCACGAAGTCGGTGTCGGCGGGCTCGGCGAGCCCGAGGGCCGCCGCCGCGCCGTGCAGCAGCCCGGTGACCGGGTTCTCCTCGGGCGGCTGCCGGACGAAGGAGCCGGTGCCGTCGAAGACGACGACGTCGCCCCTGCGCGGCTGGTCGCTGAAACGGTACGCCAGCTTGTTCACGAGGATCCGGTCCCCGACCTGGAGGGTCGGCTCCATGGAACTGCTGGGGATCAGGAACGGCTGGAGCACGAAGTGGCTCAGGAGCAGTACGAAGACCACACAGGCGGCGCCGACGAGCCCCGTACGCCGCCAGGACCAGCCGGAGCGCGCGTCGGCCTCGGCCTCAACCTCAGCCCCGGCCTCAGCCTCGGCCTCGGCCTCAACCTCAGCCCCGGCCTCAGCCTCGACCTCGGCCCCGGCGCGCTCGCCCGACTCCGCCGGTGGCCCGTCGGACCCGGAAGAACGCGCGGAGCGCGACCGCTCCTCCGGCTCGGAGGAGCGGTCGCGCTCCGTGTGCTGTGCTTCGGTGTCCATCGGGGGCAGAGCCTATCCGGCCACCCTGAGAGTCAGTGCTCCGAAGCCCCGCGCGATCGGTGAGCCGAAGCTCAGTTGTCGCGCTTCTCCTTGATCTTGGCGGCCTTGCCGCGCAGCTCACGGAGGTAGTAGAGCTTGGCGCGACGGACGTCACCGCGGCTGACGAGCTCGATCTTCTCGAAGATCGGGCTGTTCACCGGGAAGGTGCGCTCGACGCCGACGGAGAACGAGACCTTGCGGACCGTGAAGGTCTCGCTGACGCCCGAGCCCTGGCGGCGGATGACAACGCCCTTGAACTGCTGGATACGCGAGCGGTTGCCTTCGATGACGCGCACGTGGACGTTCACGGTGTCGCCGGGACGGAAGGCGGGGAGGTCGGAGCGGAGCGAAGCCGCGTTGACCGAGTCGAGCAGGGAGGCCATGGTGGTCTCTTTCCTCGCTGATGCCACAGGTCATCAGCGGAACGTTCGAAGAGGAGATGGAGCGTCGTGCGCCCCGGGCGCGCGTCGTCCCCCTGTGGCAGGGGCGCACGCCGGACACACAACAGCGGCCTATTCTTCCACGGCCTCCGGCCTGCGCCAAAATCGGCCGCCGGGCTCGGGGGCCCAGCCGAGCATGGAGAGGATCTCGCGGTCCTTCTTGTCGAACGCGGCGGAATCGCAGCGCTCGATCAGGTCCGGCCGGTTCGCCGCCGTACGCCGGAACGCCTCGTCGCGGCGCCAGCGCGCGATCTTCCCGTGGTGCCCGCTGACGAGCACGTCGGGGATGGCGCGGCCACGCCACTCGGGGGGCTTGGTGTAGACGGGGCCCTCCAGCAGGTTGGCCATGGCGCCGGGCGCGAAGGAGTCGTCGCGGTGGGACTCGGCGTTGCCGAGGACGCCGGGCAGCAGGCGGGCCACGGCCTCGGTGACGACGAGGACGGCGGCCTCCCCGCCGGCCAGCACGTAGTCGCCGATGGAGACCTCGTAGACCGGCATCCGGGTGGCGTACTCGTCCATGACGCGCCGGTCGATGCCCTCGTAGCGGGCCGGCGTGAAGATCAGCCAGGGGCGCTCGGAGAGCTCGACGGCGAGTTCCTGGGTGAAGGGGCGGCCGCTGGGGGTGGGCACGACGAGGACGGGGCCGTGGGCGCCCGCCTCGAAGCCGTCGGCGAGGGTCTGGTCGAGGGCCTCGCCCCAGGGCTCGGTCTTCATGACCATGCCGGGGCCGCCGCCGTACGGGGTGTCGTCGACGGTGTTGTGCCGGTCGTAGGTCCACCCGCGCAGGTCGTGGACGTGGACGTCGAGCTGTCCACGCGCGCGTGCCTTGCCGACCAGGGAGACGTTCAGCGGCTCCAGGTACTCGGGGAAGATGGTGACGACGTCGAGCCTCATGCGTCGTCGCCCTCGGTGCCCTCCGCGGGGCCGTCGTCCCGGGCGGAGACGATCTCGGCGCGGTCGTCGATCAGCCCGGGCGGCGGGTCGATGACGGCGCGCTGCTGCTCCAGGTCGATCTCGGTGACGATCTCCTCGACGAACGGGATCATCAGCTCGGTGCCGTCCGGCCGCTCCACGATGAAGAGGTCCTGGGACGGCAGGTGCGAGATTTCGGTGATCCTGCCGACCTCGGTGCCGTCCGCGAGCACCACGTCCAGGTCCATGAGCTGGTGGTCGTAGTACTCGTCCTCCTCCGCCGGCAGCTCGTCGGGGTCGACGTCGGCGATGAGCAGGGTGTTACGCAGGGCCTCGGCGCCGGTCCGGTCGCGCACGCCCTCGAAGCGGAGCAGCAGGCGACCGCTGTGCACGCGGCCGGTCTCGATGGTCAGGGGACCCGTGGAGGCGGGGTCGGTGGCGAGCACCGCTCCGGGGCTGAGCCTCAGCTCGGGCTCGTCCGTCCGTACCTCGACGGTGACTTCGCCCTTGATGCCGTGGGCGCGGCCGATCCGCGCGACTACCAGCTGCACGTCTTCATTCTCTCCTGATCCGACGACGACGGGCCGGGGTGGACCCGAAGGCCCTCCCCGGCCCGTGCCGGTGTGTCCAACTTGCTCAGCGGACCTGGTCCACGTCGACGAGGTCGACCCGGATGCCACGGCCGCCGATGGCGCCCACGACGGTACGCAATGCACGCGCGGTGCGGCCGTTACGGCCGATCACCTTGCCGAGGTCGTCGGGGTGGACCCGGACCTCCAGCACGCGCCCGCGACGCAGGTTGCGCGAGGCGACCTGCACGTCGTCGGGGTTGTCGACGATGCCCTTCACGAGGTGCTCGAGAGCCTCCTCGAGCATGCTCAGGCCTCGGTCGACTCGGTGGACGCGGCCGCCTCGGCCTCGTCCGCCTTCTTGTCGGCCTTCTTCGCCTTCGGGGTGATGGCCTCACCCTTGGCGTCGTCACCCTCGAGCGTCTTCGCGAAGACGTCGAAGGAGGCGCGCTTGTCTTCCTTCGTCGCCGGCTGCAGCAGCGGCGCCGGGGCCGGCAGACCCTTGTGCTTCTGCCAGTCGCCGGTGAGCTTCAGGATGGCGAGGACGGGCTCGGTCGGCTGGGCGCCGACGGACAGCCAGTACTGCGCGCGGTCCGAGTCGACCTCGATCTTCGACGGGTTGTACGTCGGGTGGTACAGACCGATCTCCTCGATCGCACGACCGTCCCGGCGGGTGCGGGAGTCGGCGACGACGATGCGGTAGTGCGGCTGGCGAATCTTGCCGAGGCGCTTGAGCTTGATCTTGACTGCCACTGGAGTGGTGTCTCCTGGTCTTGACGTGGTTGGGCACATGAGATGCCACGTGGGGTTGCGGTACTCGGGTGCCCGATGGACGCGTCAGCCGGAGGAGAGAGGGGTCCTATGCGACTGTCGAGTACAGCTAGCCATTGTGCCACACGCCCGTGGCGGCCCCGACCCGGCCGGGTCGGGGGTCAGCCTGCCGCGCCCACCGGTTCCGGGATACGGAAGGGCTTGCCGCAGCCGCCGCAGACGATCGGGGCCTGGGCGAGCACCGAGGGCACCACGCGCACGTTCCGCCCGCAGTCGCAGACGGCCTTCACGCGCACGCCACCGCCGGAGGAGCCGTGCCGGGCGGCGGGTCCGCGGAAGGAGCGCTTGGTGTCCGCGGCGGTCGCGACGGTGTGGGCCTTGAGGGCGCGCTGGAGCCGCTCCATCGTGGGCCGGTACCGCCGCTTCGCCTCGGGGTTGAGCGTGACCAGGGAGAACCCGCTGCTGGCGTGCGGCTCCTCGGGGTGGTCCAGGCCCATCTCCTCGGCGATCGCGAGGAATCTGCGGTTGTGGTAGCGGCCGGCGCGTGAGGTGTCGCGGACTCCTCGGGCGGCGGCGATGCCGTGGACTGCTTCGTGGAGCAGTCGTTCGAAGGAGAGCTCGGCGCCGCAGGCGGACGAGGACTCTCCGATCAGGGACTCGGGCGCGGCAAGATCCGGCAGTTCGGGGTGGTGCCGCTGAATGTCGGCCCACGCCTGTGCCAGCTCTGCGGCGAGAACAGGGGGTGTCGTGCTCACGTCGCGTACAACGAGCCGACGCGCCCCCGGGTTCCATTCCGGGGCATCCCAAATATTTTGCACTTACCCGTCAGTTGCCCTTGATGCGTCCGGACGAGGGTCAGTGCGCCGATGTGCGGAGAAGTCACGCAGGTCGCGGCAAGGTGGTGCGTAGCGGCGCATACGCCCGGCGCGTAGGAGGTAGCCGTAACGCGCCCCGGGGACGATGCAGGACAGTACCGGCTCGTGGGTCAGGCGGGCGCACCGGCCCCACCCGGACGGCGGAAGTGGTCCGGCGCGAGCACTGGACGCGGGCACGGATCGGCAGTTCCCTGACATACGGGGGGATGCGGGCGCACGTACACGGGGGCTGTCGACCAGGCACTGATTGGGGCGCTTTCCATGACACCTACGCTCGTCCCGCACCACCCCGCGCGCGACTGGGCCGAGATCCAGGAACGCATGCTCGTACCGCTCTACGAGGCGGTGTACGACCGGCTCGACGTGGGCCCCGGCTCCCGGGTCCTGGGGCTCGGCTGCGGCTCGGGGCTCGCGCTGCTGATGGCGGCCTCGCGGGGCGCGCGGGTCATCGGCGTGGACCGGGACCACGCGCGCGTGGAGCTGGCCAGGGAGCGGCTGCCGGAAGGGGTGGGGCACGCGGTCGTGGAGGGCGAGCCGGCGGATGCCGGGGGTCCGTCCCGTGCCCCGTACGACGTGATCACGGTCTTCCACCCCTCGGCCGGTCCGGGGCGGGCGCTCGCGGCCGTCACTCCTCTGGCGGAACCGGGCGCGGCGGTCGTGCTGGCGGGCTGGGGGCCGCCCGAGCGGTGCGCGACCTCGTCCGTCCTGCGGGTCGCCGCGCGCCTCGCGGGGCGGCGGCCGGCGTTCGGGGAGGACCTGGAGGACGTGGTGGCCCGGGCCGGTCTGAAGCCGGACGGTTCGGGGCGGGTGTCGTGCCCGTTCGGGTACGCGGACCAGGACAGCGCCGTCCGGGGGCTGATGTCGACGGGCGACTTCGACGCGGCGGTCCGGGCGACGGATCCGTCCCAGGTCGAGAAGGAGATCGCGGAGGCCCTGCACCCGTACGTCCGCGGTGACGGCACGGTCTGGATGCCGAACGTCTTCCGCTACCAGATCGCCCGGGTGCCGTAACCCCCGAACGGTGGCCTACGTGTCCTTCGTCAGGCGGGTGATGCCGGCCGCGCGGTACGCCGCGTCCTCCTCCAGGGTCTCGTTGGCGAGGAGCGCGGCGGCGAGGGCGTCGAGCTTGTCGCGGTTCTCGCGGAGTTGGAGGATGGCGCTCTCGTAGCACTCGTCGACGATCCGGCGCATCTCATGAGCCACCATGTCGAGCGTCTCCGGGGCCGCGGAGAGGCCGTACGCCTGCTGGGCGTCGGCGGGGATGGCCGTGAGGCGGCCGACGCGTTCGCTCATGCCCCAGCGTCCCGCCATGCCGCGGGCGATGTTGGTGACCTGCTCCAGGTCGCTCTCGGAGCCGGTGGTGACGACGCCGAAGACGACCTGCTCGGCGGCCATCCCGCCGAGCGCGCCGATGATCCGGCCGCGCAGGTACTCCTCCGTGTACGCGTACTTGTCGGCGTCCGGCGTCGAGAGCGTCACGCCGAGGGCCCGGCCGCGCGGCACGATGGTGATCTTGCGGACCGGGTCGGCGCCCGGCTGGAGCATGCCGAGGAGGGCGTGGCCGCTCTCGTGGTACGCGGTGCGGCGGCGCTCCTCCTCGGGCATCACCAGCGGCCGTTCCGCGCCGAGCTGGACCTTCTCCAGGGCGTCCGAGAGGTCCGACCGGGTCACCGCCTTCTGCTGCCGTTTGACGGCGAGGAGGGCGGCCTCGTTGGCGAGGTTGGCCAGCTCGGCGCCGGTCATCCCCGGGGTCGTACGGGCGACCTGGACCAGGTCGACGTCCTGGGCGAGCGGGATGTCCCGGGTGTGGATCCTGAGGATGGCCTCGCGGCCCCCGCGGTCGGGCGGGTTCACGTGCACGATCCGGTCGAAGCGGCCGGGCCGGGTGAGCGCCGGGTCGAGGACGTCGGCACGGTTGGTCGCGGCGAGGACGATGACGCCCTCGGAGCCGGTGAAGCCGTCCATCTCGGTCAGGATCTGGTTGAGCGTCTGCTCGCGCTCGTCGTGGCCGCCCATGCCGGAGCCGCCGCCGCGGGCCCGGCCGATGGTGTCGATCTCGTCGATGAAGATGATCGCCGGGGCCACCTTCCGCGCCTCGGCGAAGAGTTCCCGTACGCGCGAGGCGCCGACGCCGACGATCATCTCGATGAACCCGGACGCCGAGGCGGAGAAGAACGGGACGCCCGCCTCGCCTGCCACGGCCCGCGCGAGCAGCGTCTTGCCGGTTCCGGGCGGTCCGGCGAGGAGGACGCCGCGCGGCATCCTGGCGCCCATCTCACGGTAGGCGGAAGGGTTCTTCAGGAAGTCGACGACATCGTTGAGCTCGCCCTCGACCTCGTCGATGCCGGCCACGTCCTCGAAGGTGGTCCGGTGGGCGCCCGCTTCGAGCTCGACGGGTTTGGGCGGGGTCTTGCGGCCGAGCATGCCGCCGGCGCCGCCCATTCCGGAGCTCATCCGGCGGGCGATGAAGATCCACAGCACGACGAGCAGCAGCATCGGCGCGAGCGAGATCAGCAGGTTGGCGAGGAAGCTGCGCTCCTGGACGACGGGCTCGGCGGTGACCGTGACGCCCTTCGCGGTCAGCTCGTCCCAGAGGTTGTCGTCGGCGAAGGCCGGCCGCTGGGTGACGAACCTGCTGTAGTCGCCCTTGTCGCCGTTGGGCAGCGGCTGCTTGTTCTTCAGCTCGCCCTGGATGGCGTCGCCCTTGGAGTAGATCTTGGTGACGTTGCCCGCGGTCACCTGCTTGCTGAACTCGGTGTACGAGATCGTCGGCTCGTCGCCCCGGTTGAAGAACGACAGCACGAGGTTGGCGATCAGATAGACGATCAGGGCGGCGAGGATGAGCCCGCCCCAGCCGCCGGGCATCTTCTTCTTCGGCGGCGGGGGCGGCGGAGCCCCCTCCGAGCGCCAGGGCTGGTCGGTCCGGTCGCGCGGGGGTACGGAGTTGGGCACGCTGCTCTCCTCATACCGACGTCGGGCCCGGCCCTCAGTATCGGAAGGGCCGACAATTCCGGCACGTCAGGCGGCGTGAAGGAGTGAAAAGGGGCCCGGGGCGGTTTCACACCGCCCCGGGCCCCTTCGCGTACGACCTACGAACTCGTACGACCTGACGAACGTCAGCCCATGAACTTCTTGAACTCGTCCGGCAGCTCGAAGTCGCCCGGACCCTGCCCGGCCGCCGGGAGGCCGAACGCGCCGCCCTGCTGCGCCTGCTCGCGGCGGGCCTGCTCGGCCTGCTCCTCGGCCTTGCGCTTCATCGGGTTGCCGCTCTTGCGCTTGCCCTTGGCCTGCTTGATCTGCTTCTTCTGCCGGCCAGGACCGCCGCCCATGCCGGGCATCCCGGGCATGCCCGGCATGCCGCCGCCCTGGGCCATGCGGGACATCATCTTGCGGGCCTCGAAGAACCGCTCGACGAGCCCCTTGACCGCGCTGACCTCGCTGCCCGAGCCCTTGGCGATACGGGCGCGGCGGGAGCCGTTGATGATCGTCGGGTCCTGGCGCTCGCCCGGGGTCATCGACTTGATGATGGCGGCCGTGCGGTCGACGTCCCGCTCGTCGATGTTGTTGATCTGCTCCTTCATCTGCGCCATGCCGGGGAGCATCCCGAGCAGCTTGGAGATGGAGCCCATCTTGCGGACCTGTTCCATCTGGGCCAGGAAGTCGTCGAGCGTGAACTCCTGGCCCTTCTTGGACGCCAGCTTGGAGGCCATCTTGGCGGCCTCTTCCTGGCTGAAGGTCTGCTCGGCCTTCTCGATCAGGGAGAGCATGTCGCCCATGCCGAGGATGCGGGACGCCATGCGGTCCGGGTGGAACGCGTCGAACTCGTCCAGCTTCTCGCCGTTGGAGGCGAACATGATCTGGCGGCCGGTGACGTGCGCGATGGAGAGCGCGGCACCGCCTCGGGCGTCGCCGTCGAGCTTGGAGAGCACGACACCGTCGAAGCCGACGCCGTCGCGGAAGGCCTCGGCGGTGTTGACCGCGTCCTGACCGATCATGGCGTCGACGACGAAGAGGACCTCGTCGGGGCTGACGGCGTCGCGGATGTCCGCGGCCTGCTGCATCAGCTCCTGGTCGATGCCGAGGCGGCCGGCGGTGTCGACGATGACGACGTCGAACATCTTGGTCCGCGCGTACTCGATCGAGTCCTTCGCGACCTGGACCGGGTCACCGACGCCGTTGCCCGGCTGCGGGCCGTAGAACGCCACGCCCGCGCGCTCGGCGACGACGCCGAGCTGGGTGACGGCGTTGGGGCGCTGGAGGTCACAGGCGACGAGCAGCGGGGAATGGCCCTGGCCCTTGAGCCAGAGACCGAGCTTTCCGGCGAGGGTGGTCTTACCGGCACCCTGGAGACCGGCGAGCATGATCACGGTCGGCGCGGTCTTGGCGAACCGGAGCCGGCGGGTCTCGCCGCCGAGGATGCCGATGAGCTCCTCGTTGACGATCTTGATGACCTGCTGGGCGGGGTTCAGCGCCTGGGAGACCTCGGCGCCGGTGGCCCGCTCCTTGACCTGTCGGATGAACGCCCGGACGACGGGCAGAGCGACGTCCGCCTCAAGGAGGGCGATCCGGATCTCGCGCGCGGTGGCGTCGATGTCCGCCTCGGACAGGCGGCCCTTGCCCCGGAGGTTCTTGAATGTCGCTGCAAGGCGGTCGGAGAGGGTATCGAACACGGCGGTCGCGGATCCTCGGTGTCGGGGGCGGGCGGACGGATTGCCCTCAAGGGTATCTGGCCGGTCGAAGTACGTGTCCCCGCCCGTCGGATCCGGCGGGCGGGGACACAATCCCCGCGTGTGCGGGGACCAGACATCGGCACCGGCAGCCCGGCCCTTGACCTGCGGATCACCCCCGCTCGCGCGGGGACCACGCCGTGGTCGACGAGCGACGGGCTGGCATGTCACCCCAGCGCCGCCTCCAGTGCCTGCGCCAGGTCGGCGGCCTCCTCGGCCGGGAGGAGGGAGCCGTCGGGGCGGGTCACGTACAGGGTGTCCACCGCGTTCGCGCCGAGTGTCGAGACGTGCGCGCTCCTGACCCGGACGTCGGCGCCCTCCAGGGCCCGGCCGATGCGGTGGAGCAGGCCGGGGGCGTCCTGGGCGCGGACCTCGATGACGGTGGCGAGCCGGGAGCCGGCGGGGGCGACCGTCACGCGCGGCGGCGGGGCGGTGACGCCGCGCCGTCTCGGGTACGCGGCGTCCCGTTCGGCGAGGCGGGCCGGGATGTCGAGGCTGCCGTCCAGGGCGCGTACGAGATCGGCGCGGAGCCGGGCGGCCTGGGGCAGGGAGCCGTACGCGGCGGCGACGCGCCAGTTCAGGACCAGGACGGCGCCGGGGCCCTCGCCGAGCTCGGTGGGCAGCTCGACGGCGCGCAGGTCGGCCGCCCGGACGGTCAGCCGGTGCAGGGCCAGGACACCGGCCGCGGCGGGCAGGACGCCGGGCTGGTCGGGCAGGGCGATGAGGAGTTCGACGCCGACCGGTTCCGGTGTGCCGTCCTCGGGCGCCGCCTCGGGCTGGGTGCGCAGGGCGAGGACCGGCTCCCCGGTCCGTAGCGCCTCGATCGCGAGCCGTTCCTGCTCCGCGCTGGGTGCGGCCGGTTCCGGTTCCGCCCCGGCCTCGCCCGCGAGGACGGCCCCGACGCGTTTGACGAGGTCGGCGACGAGCGAGGCACGCCAGGTGGACCAGGCGGCGGGTCCGGTGGCGAGCGCGTCGGCCTCGGTGAGGGCGTGGAGGAGTTCGAGCGCGCCCTGCGTGCCGACGGCGGTGGCCACGGACCGTACGGTCGCGGGGTCGTCCAGGTCGCGCCGGGTCGCGGTCTCGACCAGCAGCAGGTGGTGGCGTACGACGGTGGCGACGACGGCCACGTCGGCGCGGTCGAAGCCGATCCGGGCGGCGACGTCACGGGCGATGGTCTCCCCGGCCACGGAGTGGTCGCCGGGCCAGCCCTTGCCGATGTCGTGCAGCAGCGCGGCGACGAGCAGCAGGTCGGGCCGGCCGACCCGGCGGGTCAGCGAGGAGGCGCGGACGGCGGTCTCGACCAGGTGCCGGTCGACGGTCCAGGTGTGGACGGGGTTGCGCTGCGGGCGGCAGCGGACGCGCTCCCAGTCGGGCAGCAGCCGGGTGATGAGGCCTTCGGCCTCCAGGGCTTCCCAGACGGGCACAGTGGACTCCCCCGCGCCGAGCAGGGTGACGAGTTCCTCGCGCGCCTCGGCGGGCCAGGGCACGGGCAGCGGCTTGGCGTCGGCGGCGAGGCGGCGTACGGCGTGCAGGGAGAGCGGAAGACCCGACTGGGCGGCCGCGGCGGCGGCGCGCAGCGGGAGGACGGGGTCGCGGTCGGGTTTGGCGCTGAGGGCGAGGACGACCTCGCCGTCCATCTCGACCACCCCTTCGGCGAGCGGGGTGCGCGCGATGGGCGGCTTCGCGCCGCGCCCGCCCGTCCGGCCGCCCAGGAGGCCGCGGAGCCGGGGCCTGGCGGAGCGGGCCTTCAGGACCCGGTTGACCTCGCGCCAGGTGACGTCGGTGGCGTACGAGATGACCCGGGCCGCTTCGTAGACCTCGCGGAGCAGGGTGTCGGCGTCGAGGAGGCCCAGCTCCTCGGCGACGGCGTCCTGCTCCTGGAGGGCGAGCCGGTCGGTGGCCCGCCCGGTGGCGAGGTGCAGGGCGTCGCGGGCGTCGAGGAGGCGGCGGCGGGCGCCGTCCAGGCCTTCGCGGGGCGCGTCGGCGAGCCAGGAGGCGGCGACGGCGCGCAGCACCTGGGCGTCGCGGAGCCCTCCTCTGGCCTCCTTCAGGTCGGGTTCGAGGAGGAACCGCAGCTCTCCCATCCGCTCGGCGCGCTCGCGGCAGAGTGCGTCGAGTTCGGGGAGCTTCTTCGGGGCCTGGTTGCGCCAGTCGGCGAGGACCGCGGTGCGCAGTCCGGCGACGACTCCGAGGTCGCCGGCGACCGGCCGGGCGTCGAGCAGCCCGAGCTGGACCTTCAGGTCCTCCCCGGCCGTCTTGAGGGCCTCGGCGGGGGTGCGTACGGAGTGGTCGAGGGCGAGGCCCAGGTCCCAGACCGGGTACCAGATCCGGTCGGCGAGGGTGGCGACTGCGCCCGGGTCGGCGGTGCCGTCGTGCAGCAGGAGCAGGTCGAGGTCGCTGCGCGGGGAGAGTTCGCCGCGCCCGTAGCCGCCGACGGCGACGAGCGCCACCCCTCGCGGCGGCCGGGCGGCGGCGAACAGTCCGGTCAGCCAGTCGTCGGTGAGCCGGGCCAGGGCGGCACGGCGCGGCGGCCCGGACTGCTCCTTCTCGGTGAGAAGGCGCAGCCGGGCCGCCGCGTAGCCGCTGGGTCCCGGGTCTTCCGCTCGCGTACTCGTGTCGACGCTCGTCACCCAGCAGCTCCTTAAAGTGCTCCGCGGAAGTGCTCCGCGCTTACAGTGCGTCCGGCCCGCGTTCGCCGGTGCGGACCCGGACGGCCGTCTCGACCGGGACGCTCCACACCTTGCCGTCTCCGATCTTGCCGGTTCGGGCGGCCTTGACCACGACATCGATGAGCTGTTCGGCGTCGTCGTCCTCGACCAGGACCTCGATGCGGATCTTGGGGACGAGGTCGACGGTGTACTCGGCGCCGCGGTAGACCTCGGTGTGGCCGCGCTGGCGGCCGTATCCGCTGGCCTCGGTGACCGTGAGGCCCTGGACTCCGAAGGCCTGCAGGGCCTCCTTGATCTCGTCCAGCCTGTGCGGCTTCACGACTGCGGTGATGAGCTTCATGCGTCCACCTTCTTGGTCTCCGTAGCTGCCGGGGCGGGCGCGGCGGTGGAGCGCGAGGAGGCGCCGCCGCCGGCTCCGCTGAAGTCGTACGCGGTCTCGGCGTGCTCGACCTGGTCGATGCCGGAGACCTCGTCGTCCTCGCTGACCCGCATGCCCATCGTCTTGTCGATGATCAGCGCGAGGATCGCGGAGGCGATCAGAGAGTAGGCGAGGACAGCCACGACACCGACGGCCTGCTTGCCGAGCTGCTCCAGGCCACCGCCGTAGAAGAGGCCCTTGGCGTCGGACTGGACGCCGCCGGTGGCGAAGAGGCCGACGAGCAGGGAGCCGATGACACCGCCGACGAGGTGGACACCGATGACGTCGAGGGAGTCGTCGTAGCCGAACTTGTACTTCAGGCCGACGGCCATGGCGCAGACCAGACCGGCGATGGCGCCGATGGCGATCGCGCCGAGCGGGGAGGAGGAGCCGCCGGACGGGGTGATGGCGACGAGGCCGGCGACCGCGCCGGAGGCGGCGCCCAGGGTGGTGAAGGAGCCGTGCCGGATCTTCTCGTAGAGCAGCCAGGCGAGCATGGCGGCGGCGGTCGCGACCTGCGTGTTGACGAACATGACCGCGCCGACGCCGTCGTCGTTGCCGAGCCACGAGCCGGCGTTGAAGCCGAACCAGCCGAACCAGAGCAGACCGGCGCCGAGCATGACCAGCGGCAGGCTGTGCGGCCGCATCGGGTCCTTCTTGAAGCCGACCCGCTTGCCGATGACGAGGATGACACCGAGGGCCGCGGCGCCGGCGTTGATGTGGACCGCCGTGCCACCGGCGAAGTCGATGACGCCCATCTCGAAGAGCCAGCCGCCGGCGCCCCAGACCCAGTGCGCGACCGGGAAGTAGACGACGGTGACCCAGAGGGCGATGAAGAGGGCCCAGGCGGTGAACTTGACGCGGTCCGCGAGGGCGCCGCTGATCAGGGCCGGGGTGAGGATCGCGAACATCAGCTGGAAGACGGCGAAGACGTACACCGGGATGGTGTAGCCGTCCCACAGCTCGGTGACGCCGATGCCGCTGAGGCCGACGTAGTCGGAGGACCAGCCGATGATCGATCCGGAGTCGGTGCCGAAGGCGAGGCTGAAGCCGTAGAGCACCCAGAGGATCGTGACGATCCCGAGGCTGATGAAGCTCATCATCAGCATGTTCAGGGTGGACTTGACGCGGACCATGCCTCCGTAGAAGAAGGCGAGTGCCGGGGTCATCAGCATGACCAGGGCGGAGCAGATGAGCATGAACCCGGTGTTGGCGGCAGACAGCTCGGGGGCGTCTGCGGCCAGGGTCGTGATGGCTGGTGCCATCGGCGTCTCCTCGTCGTCGTACGGCCTGTGCGGGGGCGGGGCCGGGAGGTGGCTTGGCCGTGAGGGGTGGCCGGTTATGCGCCAGAGGTTGGCGCAGCGCCGTTTCCGCCGATGCCGCACGATGTTTCGCCGCAGTGACGAAGGGATGGGACGTGTTACGCGACTGTGAACGCCTGGGTCACGGACATGTAACGCGGGCGACGCGTACCGGCCGCGACAGCTGTCCCTGTGTCCTGGCGGCGGGGGAGCCGAGTCGGGCAGTACGGGAACGCTGTCGCGGCCGGAGTGTGCGGGGCCCGTGTGATCGGGCGGATGCGCTCAGACGGCCTCGGCGGTCTCGGGCAGCAGCGCGGTGAGCCGGTCGGTGAGCTGGACGACCTCGGCGACGTCGCGGAAGTCGCGGGCGGCGGTGTCGACGGTCTTGCGCAGCCGGGTGTTGACCCGCTCGGAGCGGACGCTCCTGGCGACGCCGAGCGCCTTCTCGACCAGGCCGGCGGACTGCTCGGGCTCGCGCTTGAGGAGGTGCACGGTGGCCATGCCGATCAGGTTGAGTGCGTACGACCGCTGGTGCTCGGGGTCCTTCTCGAAGAGCGAGACGGCCCGCTCCATGACGGGCTCGGCGAGCGAGGCGTACGTCGGGGAGCGCCCGGCGACATAGGCCAGGTCGCGGTACGAGTGCGAGTTCTCGCCGTTGAGTTCGGCCTCGGAGAAGAAGCGGATCCAGTCGGGCTCGGGCTCGCCGTCGAGGCCGACGTCGGCGAAGGTCTCCTCGGCCATCCGCACGGCTCGCTTGCACTTGGAGGGCTGGCCCATGTTGGCGTAGGCGCGGGCCTCCATCGCATACAGCATGGCCTGGGTGCGCGGGGTGGCGCAGTCGCGACTGCCGTACTGGGCGAGGTGGATGAGTTCGAGCGCGTCGTCGGGCCGGCCGAGATGGATCATCTGGCGGCTCATGGAGGACAGGATGTACGAGCCGAGGGGCTTGTCCCCGGCCTCCTTCGCCGCGTGCAGGGCGAGGACGAAGTACTTCTGGGCGGTGGGCTGGAGGCCCACGTCGTAGCTCATCCAGCCGGCCAGCTCGGCCAGTTCGCCCGCGCACTTGAAGAGGCGCTGGGCGGTGGCGGCGGGCTGCGGCTCCTGGAGGAGGTCGGTGACCTCGTGGAGCTGGCCGACAACCGCCTTGCGGCGCAGGCCGCCGCCGCACTGGGCGTCCCACTGGCGGAACATCGCCGTGGTGGATTCGAGGAGGTCGAGCTCGATCGCGGAGAGCTTGCCGGGGCGGTGGCCGGCGGGGAGCGGCTCGGGCGGGGCGGGCTCGCCGACCGGGGTGGGGACGAGCCAGCGCTGCATGGGCTCGATGAGGGAGGGTCCGGCGGCGAGCGCGAGGGAGGTGCCGAGGAATCCGCGCCGGGCGAGCATGAGGTCGCTGCGGGAGAACTCGCTGAGCAGGGCGACGGTCTGGGGGCCCGCCCACGGCAGGTCGACACCGGAGACGGACGGCGCCTGGTGGGCCGTGCGCAGCCCGAGGTCCTCGATGGCGACGACCGAGCCGAACCGCTCGGAGAACAGCTCGGAGAGGATCCGCGGAATGGGTTCGCGCGGCTGCTCGCCGTCCAGCCAGCGGCGGACGCGCGAGGTGTCGGTGGAGATGTGGTGCGCGCCCATCTGGCGTGCTCTGCGGTTCACTTGGCGCGCCAGCTCGCCCTTCGACCAGCCGCTGCGCACGAACCACGAGCTCAGCTGCTCGTTCGGGCGCTTGCCGGTGTCCGTACCGTCTGCGCCGTTGCCGCCCACAGGAACGCCCCCATCCAGGTCGAGACTCTGTTGCGCGAACCCGTATCAGAATGCCGTGTCTTGCGGCGTCCGTCCGGAGCTTCCACTCCTTCGAACAGGAAAGCGGGTTGCCTCCGGCATACCCGCGTGCGCAAGGACTCCGGGGGTTCGAGCACCGAAAGTAATCCTACGATCACCCCTCTTGCGACGCGGATTCAAGAAACGCCACCATTCGCCACCCCATCGAATGAACTCATCGGCCGCTGAACACGATTCACTTGACATGCGACGAAACCCGGGTCGGCGGACTGTAGCGCCAGGAGGCGCGCGCCATGGTCCGCACCACCTCGGCCACGTCCGCGCGCCACCCCCGGCGACGGAGCGTGACAGTGGAGCTCCGGGTCGTAACCACCGGCGCGTCCGACCCGTTGGAGGGGGCATGGGCTTCACGATCGGCGGCATCCGTGAGATGCGGTCCGGCTCACGTCGCCGCGTCCGCACCACTGAGTGCACAGCGGTGGCCGAGTACACCGGACTGTGGGGCTGGGACGTGGTCCCCGGCGCGCGGGCCGTCTCCGGCCAGTGCTCCTGCGGGGACGCGTCCTGTACGGCTCCGGGGGCGCATCCCCTCTCGTTCGCCGCGCCGGTACCGGCGGGCGCCGGTCTCGACGACGCGACCAAGGCGTGGGCCGAGTACCCGGGCGCTGCGCTGCTGCTGCCGGTGGGCCGGTCCTTCGACGTGATCGAGGTCGCCGAGGCGGCGGGGCGGCGGGCGCTGGTCCGGCTTGAGCGGATGGGCCTCCCGCTCGGCCCGGTGTGCGCGACGCCGACGGGACGGGCGCAGTTCTTCGTGGCGCCGGGGGCGGCGGCGGAGCTGCCGCAGCTGCTGTACCGGATGGGCTGGGACGACGCGGACCTTGATCTACGGGGGCTGGGGCCGGGGGCGTTCGTCACGGCACCGCCCTCCGATCTCGGCGGGCTCGGCCCGATGCGCTGGCTGCGCGCTCCGACGCTCGACACCGCGGGCGCGCCGCCGCAGGCGCGGCTGCTTCTTGGGACCCTGGCCTACAGCTGCCACCGGACGCACTTCTGACAGATGCGTGAAGGGCCCCGCCGGATCCGGCGGGGCCCTTCACGTGCGTCGCTGCGGCGTACGCTTCAGTCCCCGATCAGCGCGTCGACGAACGCCGCCGGGTCGAAGGGGGCCAGGTCGTCCGGGCCCTCACCGAGGCCGATCAGCTTGACCGGGACGCCCAGCTCGCGCTGGACGGCGACGACGATGCCGCCCTTGGCCGTGCCGTCGAGCTTGGTGAGCACGATGCCGGTGATGTCCACGACCTCGGCGAAGACGCGCGCCTGGACCAGGCCGTTCTGGCCGGTGGTGGCGTCGAGGACGAGCAGGATCTCGTCCAGCGGGCCGTGCTTCTCGACGACCCGCTTGACCTTGCCGAGCTCGTCCATCAGACCGGTCTTGGTGTGCAGACGGCCGGCGGTGTCGATGAGGACGACATCGGCGCCCTCCGCGATGCCCTCCTTGACGGCGTCGAAGGCGATCGACGCCGGGTCGCCGCCCTCGGGACCGCGCACGGTCCGCGCGCCGACCCGCTCGCCCCAGGTCTGGAGCTGGTCCGCGGCGGCGGCCCGGAAGGTGTCGGCGGCGCCGAGGACGACCGAGCGGCCGTCGGCGACGAGGACCCGGGCCAGCTTGCCCGTGGTGGTGGTCTTGCCGGTGCCGTTGACGCCGACGACCATGACGACGCCCGGGGTGCCCGGGTCGCTCTCGGTCTTCACGGAGCGGTCGAAGTCGGGGCCGAGGAGGGTGATGAGCTCCTCGCGCAGCAGGCCGCGCAGCTCCTCGGGGGTACGGGTGCCGAGGACGCGGACGCGCTCGCGCAGCCGCTCGACCAGCTCCTGGGTCGGGGCGACGCCGACGTCGGCCGTGAGCAGGGTCTCCTCGATCTCCTCCCAGGTGTCCTCGTCGAGGTTGTCGCGCGAAAGCAGCGCGAGCAGCCCCTTGCCGAGGGAGTTCTGCGAGCGGGCCAGGCGGGTGCGGAGCCGTACGAGGCGGCCCGCCGTCGGCTCCGGCACCTCGATCTCGATCGGGGGCGCCTCGGCGACGACCGGGTCCTCGACGGCGGCGGGGGCCTCGACGGCCTCCTCCGCGGTCGGGAGGTCGACCTCCTCGATGGTGCGGCGTGGTTCTTCCCGCGGTGTCTCCGCCTCGTCGCCGACGTGCGGCTCGGCGGGCGGAGCGGTGATGGTCGGCGTGGTGGACGGCGCCTCGGGCGGCGGCAGCTGCTTCTTCTTGCGGCCGCTGATCACGAGCCCGCTGGTCACGGCGACGGCGACGACCAGGGCGATGACTACAGCAAGAATGAGTTCCATAACGCGTCCAGTATCGGCCACAACCCGACCGTTCGAGGAGCACGTACGCTGAGTGGGTCCCCCACACCCCGCACGGAGTACCGCCATGCCCCCTGCCGCCGAAAGCGTGGCCGAAACCGCCGCCGCGACCCCCGCGAACAGCGTGAACAGCGAAGGCGCCGTCGAGACCCGAGGTCTCGAACCCGTCCCCGACGCCGAGCGGACCGGCCACGTCCGCGAGCTGTTTCCGACCTGGGTCGCCGCCAACATCAGTGTGCTCTTGCTCACGATGGGCGCCGGCCTGATCGTCTTCAACGGCCTGAACTTCTGGCAGGTGCTCATCGTCGCGACGGCGGCGCCGATCCTGTCGTACGGAATCGTCGGCCTGATATCGATCGCCGGTAAGCGCGGCGGCTCCCCCGGCATGGCCCTGTCGCGGGCCGTCTTCGGCCAGCGCGGCAACCTCTTCCCCGGCTCGCTGATCTGGGTGGCCCGCTGGGGCTGGGAGACGATCAACGCGGTGACCGGCGCCTACGCCGTCCTGACCGTGCTCGACCTGCTCTTCGGGATCAAGTCGAACACCGCGCTGATCGTGATCACGCTGATGCTCTTCGTCGCCTGCACCTTCCTGGTGTCCGGGCTCGGCATCAACGCGCTGCGGGTGTGCAGCAAGTGGTCGACGTATCTCTTCGGCGCCTTCTCGGTCCTGGTCCTGGTCTATCTGGTCGCCAACACCGACTGGTCGGCGGTCTTCGACAAGCCGGCCGGTTCGACGGCGATGCTGATCGCGGGCATCGGCACGATCGCGGCGGGCGGCATCAGCTGGGTGCCCTCCGGACCGGACTTCACCCGCTACCTGCCGCGTACCGCCTCGTCGAAGGCGATGGTCGGCACCACGATCGGCGGCGCCGGGATCGTCGTGCTGCCGATGGTCCTGATGGGCGCGGTGATGGCGGTGGCCACCCCGGACCTCGCCTCGGCGCAGGACCCGGTGTCGTTCATCGGCGAGCTGCTGCCGGCCTGGATCTCCGTGCCGTACCTGCTGATCGCACTGATCGGGATGCTGCTGATCAACTCGATGTCGATGTACTCGGCCGGGTTCACCGCCCAGACGCTCGGCATCAAGGTGTCGCGTGCGGCGGCGGTCAGTGTGAACGCCGTGATCAGCCTGATCTTCGGCTTCCTGCTGATGGTGGTGGCGACCAGCTTCATCGGCTCGTTCATCTCCTTCCTGACGCTGCTCGCGGTGGCGTTCTCGGCGTGGATCGGCGTCTTCGGGATCGACATGCTGCGCCGCCGGTCGTACGACGGGGTGGCGCTGATGGACACGACGCGGACCAGCGCGTACTGGTACCGGGGCGGCTTCGCCTGGCAGGCCATGACCGCGTGGGCGGTGGCGCTCCTGGTGGGGCTGCTGTTCACCAGGGTCGACTGGTTCTCCGGTCCGCTCGCCTCCTCCTGGATCGGTGAGAACGGGCTCGGCTGGGCGGCGACGATCGTGGTCGCGGGCGTGCTGTACGCGGTGCTGCCGCGGGACCGCGCACAGGCCGACGTGGAGCCCGTCGAGGCGCGCGAGTCGATTTCGGTCTGACGCACCCCGTTCTCATCTGACGCCACGTCAGATACCGTCCCCCTTCGCCGACTTCCCACGCGCGGAGGGGGACTTCCCATGCCCTTCACAGTCGTACGGTTCAACCTGGTCGATCCGCACGCGACCCCGACGTCCCTCTCGGAGCGCTATCGGGCCGCCCTCGACATGGCCGCCTACGCCGACGAACACGGCGTCGACACGATCCAGACCGAGGAGCACCACGGCGCCACGAACAACTGGCTGCCCTCCCCGTTCGCCTTCGCGGGCGCGGTGTTCGGCGCAACACAAGGAGGGGCGGCGCGAAGCGCCTCGTTGGGGGGTGGTGGTCGGGCGACGGGTGGGCGGATCGCGGTCACCGTTTCCGCGATCATCGGGCCGCTGCACGACCCGCTGCGGCTCGCGGAGGAGATCGCCGTCCTGGACCTGCTGAGCGGCGGCCGCCTGGTGACGGTCGCGGGCATCGGCTACCGGCCGGAGGAGTACGAGGAGCGCGGGGTCGACTGGGGCCGCCGGGGCAAGCTCCAGGACCTGCTCCTGGAGACCCTGCTGAAGGCCTGGTCCGGCGAGCCCTTCACGTACGAGGGCCGTACGGTACGGGTCACCCCGCGGCCCTTCACCCAGCCGCATCCGCTGCTGCTCGTGGGCGGTTCCTCGAAGGCGGCGGCGCGGCGGGCGGCCCGGCTGGGGCTGCCGCTCTTCCCCAGCGCGCACCTGCCGGAACTGGAGACGTACTACAAGCAGCAGTGCGCGGAGTACGGCACGGAGGGCTGGACGATGATGCCGGCCGAGAAGACCCCGCTGCTGCACGTCTCGGAGGACCCGGACCGGAGCTGGGAGCTGTACGGGGAGCACTTCCTGCACGAGGCGCGGACGTACGCGTCCTGGCAGTCGAAGGACATCCGCTCGGCGGTGCGGTCGGCGGCCACGACGGTGGCGGAGCTGCGCGCCGAGGGCGTCTACCGGATCGTCACGCCGGACGAGTGCGTGGCCATGGGGCGGGAGCTGGAGAGTCTGGTGCTGCATCCGCTCTGCGGCGGGATGCCGGTCGAGGAGGCGTGGCGGTCGCTGCGGCTGCTCGCGGAGACGGTGCTGCCCCGGCTCAAGGCATAGGACCCTGGGCCGGGGCAGCACCGGTGTCGAGGAGAGGGGCAGCGGGGGGTTAGCCCATCTCCTCCAACGCCTTGCCCTTGGTCTCCTTCACGTACCTGAGCACGAAGGGGATCGAGAGCACGGCGAAGACCGTGTAGATGACGTACGTACCGGAGAGGTTCCAGTCGGCCAGGGACGGGAAGCTCGCGGTGATGGCCCAGTTGGCGATCCACTGCGCGGAGGCGGCGACGCCGAGGGCGGCGGCCCGGATCCGGTTGGGGAACATCTCGCCGAGGAAGACCCAGACCACCACGCCCCAGGAGAGGGCGAAGAAGAGCACGAAGACATGGGCGGCGACGAGGGCGACGACGCCCTGGGTCTCGGGGAGCTTGCCGTCGACGAGGTCGGCGGAGAAGGCCCAGGCCTCGAAGGCGAGGGCGATCGCCATGCCGATGGAGCCGACGAGCGCGAGCGGCTTACGGCCCACCCGGTCGACCAGGACCATCGCGACCACGGTGCCGATGATGTTGATGATCGACGTGGTGAACGAGTAGAAGAACGAGCTGGAGGGGTCGATGCCGACCGACTGCCAGAGCGTCGAGGAGTAGTAGAAGGCGACGTTGATGCCGACGAGCTGCTGGAACACCGAGAGTCCGATGCCGACCCAGACGATGGGCAGCAGCTTGAAGCGGCCGCCGGCCACCATCAGGTCCTTGAACGTGGACTTGTGCTCGCTGCGCATCGCGTTCTCGATCTCGGCGACGCGGTGGTCGAGGTTGATCTCCTTGCCCTCGACCTCGGAGAGGACCTCCTTCGCCCGGTCGATCTTGCCGACGGAGATGAGGAAGCGCGGCGACTCGGGGATGGCGAAGGAGAGCAGACCGTAGAGCAGGGCGGGGACGACCATCACGCCGAGCATCCACTGCCAGGCCTCGATGCCGGCGATCTCGCCGCGCTGGTCGCCGTCGGCGAGCTGCAGGATGCCGTAGTTGACCAGCTGGGAAATGGCGATGCCGATGACGATGGCGGCCTGCTGGAAGGAGCCGAGGCGGCCGCGGTAGGCGGCGGGGGCGACCTCGGCGATGTACGCGGGGCCGATGACGGAGGCCATGCCGATGGCGAAGCCGCCGACGATCCGCCAGAAGGCGAGGTCCCAGAGGGCGAAGGGGAGGGCGGAGCCCACGGCGCTGATCGTGAAGAGCACGGCGGCGATCTGCATACAGCGGATGCGGCCGATGCGGTCGGCGATCCGGCCGGCGGTCGCGGCGCCGATGGCACAGCCGATCAGGGCGATCGCGATGACCTGGGCCAGCGTCCCGGAGCCGATGTCGTAGCGGTCCCTGATGGCCTCGACGGCGCCGTTGATGACGGAGCTGTCGTAGCCGAAGAGGAAGCCGCCCATCGCGGCGGACGCCGTGATGAAGATGACGTGGCCGAGGTGGTCCGGGTGGGCGGCCCGGCCTTCGGACGGCGGCGGCGTGGGCGCCTGCGCGGTGCTGGTCACATGGACTCCTGGAGACCCCGGCAGCGTCGCCGGGGGCGTGGGGGGCGAGCCCTCCAAGTGGCGCACAACATCACGCCGCCCACCACGTGAAGGTAAAAGCAACGTTGCAGAGACTATGCCTTCAAGTTTCGAAGTCAATACCTGATGTCGTATGACTTAAAACAAGCTTCTAGCCCTCGCGCGTTCAAGAGTTGGAGTTGATCAAGGGGACCTCTGCGGGCCTGCTCAGCGAAGCCGCTGGCTGATGACCTTCGAGACGCCGTCGCCCTGCATGGAGACGCCGTACAGCGCGTCCGCGACCTCCATCGTCCGCTTCTGGTGCGTGATCACGATCAGCTGCGAGGACTCCTGGAGCTCCTGCATGATCCGGATCAGCCGCTGCAGGTTGGTGTCGTCGAGCGCCGCCTCCACCTCGTCCATCACGTAGAACGGGCTGGGGCGGGCCTTGAAGATGGAGACCAGCATCGCCACGGCGGTCAGCGAACGCTCACCGCCGGACAGCAGCGAGAGCCGCTTGACCTTCTTGCCCGGCGGCCGGGCCTCCACGTCGACGCCCGTGGTGAGCATGTTGTCGGGGTCGGTCAGGATCAGCCGCCCCTCGCCGCCCGGGAAGAGCCGCGAGAACACGCCCTCGAACTGGCGGGCGGTGTCCCGGAACGCCTCGGTGAAGACCTGCTCGACGCGGATGTCCACCTCCTTCACGACCTGAAGGAGGTCGGCCCGGGTCTTCTTCAGGTCCTCCAGCTGCTCGGAGAGGAACTTGTGCCGCTCCTCCAGCGCCGCGAACTCCTCCAGGGCGAGCGGATTCACCTTGCCGAGCTGCTGGTACGCCCGTTCGGCGGACTTGAGCCGCTTCTCCTGCTCCGAACGGACGAACGGCCGCGGCTGGTTGCGCGGGTGCTCCGGGTCCTCGGGCAGCTCCTCGCCCTCGGCGGGCGGCGACGGCGGTACGAGCTGGTGGGGACCGTACTCGGAGACCAGGCCGGCCGGCTCGACGCCGAGCTCCTCCAGGGCCTTGGTCTCCAGCTGCTCGATCCGCATCCGCTTCTCGGCGCCGAGGACCTCGCCGCGGTGCACGGAGTCGGTGAGCTTGTCCAGCTCGGCCTTCAGGTCGCGGCCCCTGGTCCGGGCGGCGGTCAGGCCCTGTTCACGCGCGCCCTTCGCGGCGTCGGCGAGCGCGCGCTCCTGCTCGGCCCGGAGGAGGGAGACCTCGATGTGGGCGAGCAGCTGCCGGGTGCCGGTGGCGACGGCGCCGGCGACCGCCGCCTCGTGGCGCAGCCGGGCGCGGCGCTGCTCGGCACGCGCGCGTGCCTCGCGTTCGGCGCGGGCGCCCCGGTCGAGGGAGTCGGCGCGCCCGGCGAGGCCCTTGACCCGTTCCTCGTGGGTACGGAGCTGAAGCCGGGCCTCCATCTCCGTCTGGCGCGCGTTGGCGCCGTCGGCGGCGAGCCGGTCGCGCACGGAGGTGTCGGGCTCCTCCTCCGCGGGTGCCTCCTCGGCTACCAGCAGCCGCTCGGCGAGTTCCTCGGCCTCGTAGAGCGCCTTCTCCAGGGCCTCGTCGGCGCGGGCGGCGGCGGCCGCGGTCCGCTCGGCCTCGCCCGCGGCGCCCCTGGCCTGACCGGCCAGCCGGCCGAGCTGCTGCGCGACCTGGGACTTCTCGCGGTCGGCGGCGCGGCGGCGGTCGGCCAGCTCCTCCACGAGCGCGGCGGCGGTGCGGCTGGCCTCGGTCGCGTTCCGCTGGTCGTCGGCCAGCCGCTCGCAGCGCGACTCCAGCTCCTCCAGCTCGGCGGCCGCCTCGTCCACGGAGGCCTGCACTTCGAGCAGGCTGGGCGCCCCGGCGGAGCCGCCGTGCGCGAAGTGCCCGCCCAGGAGGTCGCCCTCGGCGGTGACGGCGGTCAGCCCGGGGTGCGCGTGGACGAGGTCCTCGGCCTCGTCCAGCGAATCGACGAGCACGACCCCGTCGAGCAACCGCCGTACGGCGCCCATGAGTTCGTCGGGCCCCCGGACGAAGTCGGCGGCGCGGGGGCGGCCGGCGGTGTCGGCCGGGCGTTCCGGGCCCTCGGCTCCCGTGAGCAGCAGCGCCGCGCGGCCGGCGTCCTGCTTGCGCAGGAGGCGAAGGGCCTCGGCCGCCGCGCGGGGGCCGGTGACGGCGACGGCGTCCGCGGCCGCGCCGAGGGCGGCGGCGAGCGGGATCTCGTATCCGGGGGTGACGGTGAGGAGTTCCGCGGCGGGGCCGAGCAGGCCGGTCAGGCTGTCGCGGGCGCCGAGCAGGGCGCCGGTGCCGTCCTTGCGGCGCAGCCCCAGGGAGAGCGCCTCGTGCCGGGCCCGGGTGGCGGCGCGCCGGCGGTCGGCGGCGGTGGCGGCCTCGCGGGCGGCCGTCAGCACGGCCTCGGCCTCGGCGAGGTCACGGCGGGCGGTCTCGTACCGCTCCCCCAGCTCGCTGTCGTCCGCGTCGAGGCCGTCGACCTCGGCCTTCAGCTGTTCGTACTCCTCCTGCGCGGCGACGGCCCGCTCCTGGGCCTCGTCCCGGGCGGCGGCGAGCCGGTCGATCTCGGCCTGGGCGGACGCGGCGCGCGAGCGGGCCGCGTTGACCTGGCCGTGCAGCCGGGCGAGGCCCTCGCGCCGGTCGGCGATGGCGCGGGCCACGTCCTTCAGCCGCCGCTCCTCGACAGCGAGCTCTCGCTCCAGGTCGGCGCGGTGGGCGACGGTGTCCTCCAGGGCGCGTTCGGCCGCCTCCAGGGCGGCTTCGAGCTCGGCCTCCTGCTCGCGGATACGGGCGGCCTCGCGCTCCATGTCCTCCGGGTCGCGGCCCCGGCGCTCCTCCGGCGGCTGGGCGGTGGCGCTCTTCACGCGCGCGTCGGCGAGCGAGATCGTGCCCCTGACCCGCTCGGCGAGCTGGGAGAGTTCGTACCAGGTCTGCTGGGCGCGCTGGAGGCGCGGGGCGAGCCGGCGGACCTCGTCCTCCAGGTCGGCCTCCTTCGCGAGGGCGGCCCGCAGCTCGCGCTCGGCGCTCTCCTTGCGCTCCTTGAGCGCGGCCTCGTCGGCGACTTCGGACTTCAGCGCCGCCTGGAGCCGTACGAGATCGTCGGAGAGCAGCCGCAGCCGGGCGTCGCGCAGATCGGCCTGGATGACGGCGGCCCGGCGGGCGACGGCGGCCTGCCGGCCGAGCGGCTTGAGCTGGCGGCGGAGTTCGTCGGTGAGGTCCTGCACGCGCGCGAGGTTGGCCTGCATCGCGTCCAGCTTCCGCAGCGCCTTCTCCTTGCGCTTGCGGTGCTTGAGGACACCTGCGGCCTCCTCGATGAAGGCGCGGCGGCCCATCGGGTCGGCGTGCAGGACGGAGTCGAGCTGGCCCTGGCCGACGATGACGTGCATCTCGCGGCCGATGCCGGAGTCGGACAGCAGGTCCTGGATGTCGAGGAGCCGGCAGGTGTCGCCGTTGATCTGGTACTCGCTGCTGCCGCCCCGGAACATGATCCGGGTGATGGTGACCTCGGCGTAGTCGATGGGCAGCGCGCCGTCGGAGTTGTCGATCGTCAGCGAGACCTCGGCGCGGCCGAGCGGCGGCCGGCCGGTCGTGCCGGCGAAGATGACGTCCTCCATCTTGCCGCCGCGCAGCGACTTGGCGCCCTGCTCCCCCATGACCCAGGAGAGCGCGTCCACGACGTTGGACTTGCCGGATCCGTTCGGCCCGACGACACACGTGATTCCCGGTTCGAACCGCAGGGTGGTGGCGGATGCGAACGACTTGAAACCACGGAGGGTCAGGGCCTTGAGATGCACGCCCCCGGACTCTACCTGGGGTTGCGCGTTTCACCCATGAAGGTGCAGGGCACACCCTCCGGTAAGGACCGGGGGTGGGACGTGGGGGACTCAAGAAAGAAGGGACGCCTGAGCGTCCCTTGCATATCTAGCTGTGCCAGATGAGCTAGCTGTGCCAGCGAGAGTGTTTCTCACCTTGCCCCGGCACGGGGCTGACTGTCGGGGCTGACTGTCACATGGTGCCGACTGTCAGGTGAGCGCAGGCTCCGCCTTGGGAACGTCGAGTTCGATGCTGTCGAGCAGCGACTCGCCGTGATGTGCGGCGGCAGCGTTGAGCGCGTCGTTCTCGGACTGAATCCGTACAAGCTCGGATTCGAGGTCCTGGACGCGCTGCTGAAGCCGTCGCATCTCGGCGAGGAGTCGCGGGTCGGAGCCGCCGACGTAACCGAGAAGCGCCTTTGCCATGATGGATGGTCCTCCACACTGAGTGACCGACCGAAGCGGTGTGGGTCGTGAGGGATTTCGCACCCGCGGTGCTCGGCAGTGCTTCATGTCGTGCCGATTTTTACTGCCAAACAGCTAAGGTGCGCGGGGCTTCCAGAGTCTCACCAAAAAGTTTGACGGTCAACACGATCACGCCCTGTATCAAGGGGCGACCGGGGGGTCTGCTGCCGCGGAACAGGCGGCGGCGCCTCGCAACTCGGTGCCTCAGGGGCGTATCGATCATCCTTCCGCGCACGGCTCGGCACCGCAAGCCCTTCTCGGCAACCAGCAGGTCATTTCCCCTTCGGCGACCCGTCGCCGAACGTCCGCCCGAGGGCCGCGCGGACCATCGGGCGAACCGCGTTCGAAGGGGTCGTCAGCGGATCTCGAAGCCGTCGTAACCGCCGCGCGGGGTGCCCCATATCTCCGTGACTCCGTCCACGCGCCCGGGAGTGTCGGCGGAGCGCAGCCACTCCAGGAGACGGTGGCAATTCTCACTCGGCCCCTCGGCCACGACCTGGACCCGGCCGTCGTCGAGGTTGACCGCGAAGCCGACGAGCTCTCCGATCTCCAGTGCGTTTGCCCTGGTGAACCAGCGGAAGCCCACTCCCTGTACTCGGCCGCGCACCCAGGCGGTGAACCGTACGTCTTCGTTCATGGCTGCACGCTAACGGGCCAATTGCCCAAGAGGCACGTCACCCCCCTGCGTCATGGCGTACAGTCCCGACCGAATGAGCCTCACCCGTTCGGGCGTGTCTCGTTCGACAGGCCCTCGTACGGGTCCGCAGAAGCAAAGATCAGCAAAGACTCGCAGCACAGAGACCGCAGCACAGGACGTCAGGAAGGCAGAGGAGATGGGACGCCATCGCAGGAGGCGCGGCGCGCCCGTGCGCACCGGACTGCTCGGAGCCTCCGCCGCGGTCGCCGTCGGCGCGATCGCCGTCGCCTCGGGGCTGCTGCCCGGCGGGGACACGTTCACCGCGGGCAGTGCCGGCTCCGACAAGGAGCAGAGCCACTCCCGGCAGGCGCCGGAGCTGACGACGCAGGGCGGCTCGTCCGCGACGCCCTCGGGCCCGTCGTCCGCCTCCGCGTCGACGTCCGCCTCCGCCCCGGCGTCCAAGAAGGCCGCCGCCCCGAGCACCGCCAAGACGTCTCCTTCCGCGACGCCGTCCACGAAGCCGAAGCCGAAGCCGTCGAAGGCGAGCGCCTCGCCGACGCCGACGAAGCCGGCCGTCACGCCGTCGAAGACGGCTGCGCCGAAGCCGGCCCCGACGACCACGAAGCCGGTCCCCCGCACCCAGGCGCCCTCCGCGCCCGCGGCGCCGACCCTGAGCCGCGCCACCGCGGCCGAGGCCGAGGTCGTCCGACTGGTCAACGAGGAGCGGGCGAAGGTCGGCTGCAGCGCGGTGCGCTCGGACGCCGATCTCGCGAAGCTGGCCGGCGCGTTCAGCGAGGACATGGCCGCGCGCGGCTTCTTCGACCACACCGACCCGGACGGCGACACCCCGTGGGAGCGCGCCCGCCAGGCGGGCGTCGAGGGCCTCGGCGCCGAGAACATCGCCCGTGGCCAGGCGGACGCGGCGGCCGTGATGGAGTCCTGGATGAACAGCGACGGTCACCGCGCGAACATCCTGAACTGCGACTACACGACGCTGGGCGTCGGCGTGCAATTCGCCGACGGCGGCCCGTGGTGGACGCAGGACTTCGGTTTCTGAACCCTCGGGCCTCCCGATGCCCGGCCCCCGGCCTGGCAGCACTAACCGCTGGTGAGCGCTGTGCCTGAGTACGGTGTCGGAGTACCGTGAAGGGCATGACCGACGACCTCGCCTTCGACGTGTTCGCCCGGGCCTGCCAGTCGCGCGTCACGCTGGAGCATGTGACCGGGCGGTGGGGCGGGCTCACCCTCTGCGCGCTCCACGACGGGTCGTTCCGCTTCAACGAGCTGCGGCGCCGGGTCGACGGGGTCAGCGAGAAGATGCTGTCGCAGACCCTGCACGCCCTGGAGCGCGACGGGCTCGTGCACCGCGAGGCGCAGCCGACGAACCCGCCCCGGGTCGACTACACCCTCACCCCGCTGGGCCGCGAGGTCGCCGTGCGGCTGGTCGGGCTGATCGAGCTGGTCGAGGGCCGGATGCCGGAGGTCCTGTCGGCGCGCGAGCGGTACGACAGGGACAAGGAAACCGTCACGCCGTAGCGCGGGGCGGGCGCTGGCAGCGCGGGCAGAAGTAGCTCGACCGGTTCATCCAGGGCCGGCGGCGCATCGGGGTGCCACAGCGCCGGCACGGCTCGTCCTCGCGCCCGTACGCGTCGAGCGAGCGGTCGAAGTACCCCGACTCGCCGTTCACGTTGACGTACAGACTGTCGAAGCTGGTGCCGCCTGCGGCGAGGGCCGCGTTCATGACGTCCCGGACGTGCTGGAGCAGCTCGGCCGAGCGGGGCCGGGTCAGCCCGGCGGTGGCACGTTCGTAGTGCAGCTTCGCGCGCCAGAGCGCCTCGTCCGCGTAGATGTTGCCGACCCCGCTGATCAGCGTCTGGTCGAGCAGCGCCCGCTTGATCGTCGTACGGCGCAGGCGCAGCGCCGCCTGGAAGGCGGTGTCGTCGAACTCCGGGTCCAGCGGATCGCGGGCGATGTGCGCGATGACGTCCGGCAGTCCGTCCGGGGTGTTGTCGTGCAGCGAGAGCCCGCCGAAGGTGCGCTGGTCGACGAAGCGCAGCTCGGTGCCGAGCCCGTCGTCGAACCGGACGCGGATCCGCAGGTGCTTCTCGTCCGGGGCGCCCTCGGGCTGCACCAGCAACTGCCCGCTCATCCCGAGGTGGCCGAGGACGGAGGCGTCGGAGTCGGCCAGCGGGATCCAGAGGTACTTGCCGCGGCGGCGCGCCACACCGAAGCGGTGGCCTCCGAGGCGGGCGGCGAAGTCCGCGCCGCCGGCCGGGTGCCTTCGGACGGCCCTCGGATGCAGGACCTCCACCTCGCCGACGGTCCGCCCGTCGACCCAGCGCTCGAGCCCGCGCCGTACGACCTCGACCTCGGGCAGCTCGGGCACGGGATCCTCCGGTCAGGCGTACGGGAACGATGCTGGAAGCCTACCGCCGGGCACTGACACGAAAGCGCCCCGGGCCGGGACCCTGTGGGGGTCCCGGCCCGGGGCGTCGTCAGACGAAGGAGGTCAGGCGGAAGCCTCGTCGGCGGGCGCGGGCGCCCCACCGGTCGGCTGCTCACCTGCGGTTCCGGCGTCGCCGATCGCACCGGCGTCACCGGCTTCGGCTGCGGTACCCGCCTCGGCAGCGGCCTTCGCCGCCGCCGCACGCTCGTCCGCCGCCGCGCGAATCGCGCGCCACGCGGACTCCGCCGCCTGCTGTTCCGCTTCCTTCTTGCTGCGGCCGGTGCCGGTGCCGTACGAGACACCACCGACGCGGGCGGCAGCAGTGAAGGTCTTCTCGTGGTCCGGACCCGTCTCGGAGACGAGGTACTCCGGAACACCCAGACCCTCGGCCGCGGTCAGCTCCTGGAGACTGGTCTTCCAGTCCAGGCCTGCACCGAGGTTCGAGGACTTCTCGATCAGCGGGTCGAAGAGCCGGTGCACCAGCTCCGAGGCCGCGTCGAGGCCCTGGTCGAGATAGACCGCGCCGATCACCGCTTCAAGGGTGTCGGCGAGGATGGAAGCCTTGTCCCGGCCACCCGTGCCCTCTTCGCCCCGGCCGAGCCGGATGAAGGAGCCGAGTTCGAGGCCGCGACCGACCTCCGCCAGCGCACGCGAGTTGACCACCGCGGCCCGCAACTTGGCCAGCTGGCCTTCGGGCAGGTCGGGGTGGGTGCGGTACAGCGTGTCCGTGACCACCAGGCCGAGCACGGAGTCCCCGAGGAACTCCAGCCGCTCGTTGGTGGGCAGACCGCCGTTCTCGTACGCGTACGAGCGGTGCGTCAGCGCACGCACCAGAAGGGCGGACTCGAGCTGATACCCGAGCCGCCCTTCCAGAAGCGTGTGGGACGAGGCATTGTCCGTCTTGATGGACTCAGACATCGCGCCTCTCACCAGCCACTCAGACCGAGAGGACCTGGCGCTTGTTGTAGGTGCCGCAGCTCGGGCACGCGATGTGCTGCAGCTTCGGCTCCTGGCAACGCTCGCACGAAACCAGGGTGGGGACCGCAGCCTTCCACTGCGACCGGCGGTGGCGCGTGTTGCTGCGCGACATCTTCCGCTTCGGAACAGCCACGGCTACTTCTCCTGCTTCTCGTCGACGCCAGCTTCGGCGCCGCTCATGTTGTCCTTCTCATCGGTTCCCAGCGAACCGGCGAGTCCTTGCAATGCCGCCCAACGCATGTCGACGGCATCGTGGTGGTGGTCCGGGTTGTCGTTCAGGTTGGTTCCGCACTGGGAACACAGACCCGCACAGTCCTCCCGGCACACCGGCTGCATCGGCAGTGCGAGCACCACCGCATCACGCAGCACGGGTTCGAGGTCGAACATGCCGTCCTCGAGGGGGATCATGTCCTCGCCGTCCTCGGCTTCGTCGTCCGCGGCCGCCTTGGAGCGGCCCCGGTCGTCGGAGTCGGGGTACGAGAACATCTCCTGGAAGTCCACGTCGAGATCGATCTCGACGGGCTCCAGACACCTTACGCACTCCCCTTCGGCCGATGCACGGGCGGTGCCTGTGACAAGCACCCCTTCCATGACCGACTCGAGGCGGAGATCGATCTCCACGGGCGCGCCTTCCGGCACACCGACGACCCCTTCGACACCGAGGTTCGTGGGGGCCGAGACCGAGCGGGAGATCCGCTGAAGGGCACCAGGACGCCGCCCCAGCTCGTGCGTGTCGAACACGAGGGGGTTGCGGTGGTCGAGGCGCGTGCTCAGGGTTCTTCCTGCTTTCGGATCGTGAGGGGGCTGCCGTGTTCGAATCGAGAGACGAAGCGGGCAGCGTGGATCGCGGGCATACGCGCGACCGAAGAGCCAGGATACTGGACGCTTCGCTCAGGGCCCAATCCGGCCCTGTGGGCCCGACCGCTCAGCGCCCCTGGCCCTGGCCGTGACCCTGGCCCTGCTCGTACTGCCGCAGCTGCTCCAGGTCGATCATGCTCGTGTCGAAGAAGCTGGTCTCGTCGAGCGCGGCGGCCTGCGGCTGGTGCTGGGGCTGCTGCTGGTCGTAGGTGTACTGCTGCTCATAGGAGGGCGCGGCGTAAGCCGCTCCGGTGGAGCCGGTGCCTGCAACGGAGTACGGGTCCGGCT
>NZ_JAUPWM010000114.1:0-699 GCF_032436795.1 Streptomyces sp. P9(2023) | reverse complement strand
AATCTGACATATAAAGTCCTTTCTCCTTCTTTGCCCTTCTGTTCTGTATTTTTTCGCATTAAGATTGTCTATAAATAACTAATTCTTTGCTTTCTTTTTGGCTTAGTTGTTGCACAAAGCCAATGTGCTAGCAATGCACTATCCATTAGACTAATATCCCTATCATCAAAAAGCGACTTGTAACCAAAACCACCGTTTGAACCGATATTGCGTTTTGCACAGTTTGTTGTTACAGCGGTTAGTGATGGTTGATTATTATGACTTAATGTTCCTTGAGCGATAGCTTGCTCCCACATTGCATTGGCTGTTATGACCTCTGCAACTGTTGGGAGAATTGGCGCTTTAAGCCTAAACTCTTTCATCTCAGCTTCAAGAATACGTTGACCGTTTGCTCCATCTACTACGACTTTTTCAACATCTGCATTTTTTAAGAAATTGATTATCCATTGCGAACCGTTTCTGATCGATACACAGTCAATAGTTTCAACAAAGACTTTTTCATCCTTAGTTCTAACTGCGATTGACATCGAAACATTATTTCCGTCTTGACCGTACTTAACAGCGACAAAAAGCTTACTGTTAAATTCTGGTATTTCTTCAATTTCAAGTGCTGCCCAATCTTTTTCGGAGATGTCTGATTTCATGTTGAATGTTGGCCAATAGCCTAGACGTTGGATATTGTGGTCAAGTCCATTTTCC
>NZ_JAUPWM010000317.1:0-304 GCF_032436795.1 Streptomyces sp. P9(2023) | reverse complement strand
AGTTTGGGACTGATTAAAAAAACCAGGATATAATGCAAAAGCTCCGAAAACGGGACGACTTTTTTTCACATTCTGCCTCGTTGAAAGGTTGTCAACGTTTGGAGATACATTTCCAGTCTTTATCTCAGAGCCACTTAAACGAATTAAAGCATCACGATAGCGATGCATTTGGTTAATAGCATCATCTGGCACATAATCGGTTTTTGTAATATCGTCACTGCCATCATCAAAACGATTTTTATCTAACTTTATGCGGTATTTTGCATCAAAAATCCAAATGAATTTTTTTTCTATGTCTAGTTCG
>NZ_JAUPWM010000316.1:0-304 GCF_032436795.1 Streptomyces sp. P9(2023) | reverse complement strand
CTTGAGAGGTCTACAAGGATCCATAAACTCAATTTCTCAACCAGCAAAGACGTCACAGAACATAAAAAGCGGATCATGATTAGGAGCCGCTATGGCATTATCTTACTTTTGCATTCTCATTAACGAGGCTAAATGACTAGCAATAGAACCTAATCGTTTCTCTCAAGCTGTAGAGCATATATACTTTGAGCGAGCCACTTCTTTGTCTCGATACGAAAGTGGTAAAGGTAGTATTAGGAATTTAGGATGTTAATTAAAAAAATGGATGCACCCCATGATATGCAAGTCGGTGCAAGATTTGAAA
>NZ_JAUPWM010000315.1:0-305 GCF_032436795.1 Streptomyces sp. P9(2023) | reverse complement strand
TGCACCCTAGAAACTTCGTAGGGTGCAATTCGTGGACCCTTCCCTTTCCCATCCCAGCAGGTGGTCAAGGGCCCGCTGGCCTCCAAAGTGCCAGAAGCAGGGCTGGGCCAGCCGGCCAGAGTTCAGGGTTCTGGCCCTTGGACTTGCAGCGGACACTAGGCTGCTTGGGAAAACCGCGCGGCTCTGACCTTTCAGCAAAGGGGTGGAGCGGTCAAGGCCTTGAGCCCAAAGGCGAGGCCTTTCTGCGACCGCCAGGTTGTGCCGACAGAGGGCGGACTGCGTGGAGCAGGGAACCACGTAGTCCG
>NZ_JAUPWM010000314.1:0-305 GCF_032436795.1 Streptomyces sp. P9(2023) | reverse complement strand
AGTACCCCGATGCGAGGCGTTGATTGGTGCTTGGTATTCAGCGACATTCGCACCATCGCAACCGTAGCCGCCATGACCGTATGCGCAGGCGGCTTGCTCATCATCGCTTGGATCGGAGTGGCGTACTGATGCTCAACAAATGGACTAGTCTGGCTACGTTCCTTGTATGCCTCGCAGGAATCTACTACTGCTGGCATGACGATAGCGGCGGGATCGTACTTTTCACGTTCGGCGCGGCTGTGTGCGGTGTACTTACCTGGATGGAGTGGAGGAAGTGATGAAGATTAGTGTTGAAATCGATCTTG
>NZ_JAUPWM010000313.1:0-307 GCF_032436795.1 Streptomyces sp. P9(2023) | reverse complement strand
GCTTGGGAATGCAGCCTGGGGCGCTTCCTTTCCCTCGGAAAGAGCTCTCCCCGCGGGAGGCTTTGGCAGTGTGCACACCCCCAGCCCCTAAGCCCTCTGCAAGGACGCCTGGCTCCTAGGTCCGAAGGGAAGGCGAGAGCTGAGCTGAGGCAGCAGTCAGGCACCACTCACGGCTCCCACACTCCCGCAGCCTGCTCCTTCCCGGGCGCGAACGCTAGAAGCTGGGCATGGCTTGGGAATGCAGCCTGGGGCGCTTCCTTTCCCTCGGAAAGAGCTCTCCCCGCGGGAGGCTTTGGCAGTGTGCACA
>NZ_JAUPWM010000113.1:0-664 GCF_032436795.1 Streptomyces sp. P9(2023) | reverse complement strand
CCATCGAAACGCACCGGAGCAAGGGCCTCCGCCACGCCAATCAGCCCTGCAACCTCCGACTTCGCCCGACCCTTGGGCATCGACAGCACGCCACGAGAGATCAGCCTGCGCCCAGACGCCGGTTCGAGCTCGTAGGCGTCCACGACGAAATCGAGCATCTCATCATCAAACGTCAACGGCTGCCCCTCCACCGGCCCAGGGCCATGGCAGGCATACTCCTCGAGCCAGTCGATGACGGCATAGCCGAGAGAGCACTTCTGCCCCTCGAACAGGGGGCGGAACATCAGCCTGCGCGCCGCTTCCGCGCCCGGTCAAGGCTCGACACCTTGCCGGCGGATGCGACCGACTCCACAGACTTCTGATAGGCACCCCTCGGACCCCGATACTGGGGCCGTCGACCCTCCACGTCCGGCAACCGCAGCGCCGCCAGCAGCTGCTTGAGGACCGTGGCCGTCGCGTTCGCCTCACGCAGCGCCGAGTTCACGACCAAGCTGGCCACTCCGTTATCGTCCGTCTCAATCGACAGCAGCACGTCATGCTTGCCACGGATCGCCGCATCCAGAGAGTCCAGCCGATCCTTTGCCCGGCATGCCTCTTCCAGTTGCACCAACTGCTCCGGCGTCAGCTCGAACACGTCCGCCACGCCACTCCACAAAGCGCGCCC
>NZ_JAUPWM010000312.1:0-309 GCF_032436795.1 Streptomyces sp. P9(2023) | reverse complement strand
GCCGAGTCCGGCGCCTAGGTGTTCATGGTCCCGATGCTGACGGGGGAGTACTATGCGATCTAGAACGTCTTCATTGACGGTAGGGAGTTCAAGATCAGCCTGCGGGAGCTTCTGGTGCTGGAGCCGCTGGACGCTGTGGCATGGACCAGTGCCCGCAACGGTTACACCAGCAAGGTGTTCGAGGTGTCGGGCAAGGTCGATGACCAGCGCACGCTGCTCCAGCGGATATCACTGCGCGAGCGCGACGCTGCCGATGTTCTCTGGTCACCGGGCGACCTGTTGCCCAGCAGCCCTGTCCCTGTCGGCACG
>NZ_JAUPWM010000311.1:0-310 GCF_032436795.1 Streptomyces sp. P9(2023) | reverse complement strand
AGACACGCCGATAAGAACTTCGGTAAACCGTCGTTCGTTCGCTCCAGTGAGCCGGGTTGGCTTATGAGCAATGAAGATTTTCGGCGCGAATATATGTTGGACGTTACCGACGCAGATATTGGAGTGGAATGAATGGCAGTCATCTACATTCTTTGCGCCATTGCCGGTTGCGCGTTCGGTTTCGTATCGTACATTCTGCATGGCAACATTTACGCAGCGATTATCATCACTATGGCGGTTGCATCCATTCTGGCCGGGCTGACCGGCTTTAACCATCGATAGGAGCGTGCAAAAAGAAGGTGAATTTACC
>NZ_JAUPWM010000310.1:0-310 GCF_032436795.1 Streptomyces sp. P9(2023) | reverse complement strand
CTGGCGAAAGCCTCGCCCTCGGGGGTACGGTGCGCGGGGAGGCTGTGGTAGACGATGCCGAGTTGCGCATTGGCGGCCTCCCAGAGCTGGCGGGCGAGGCCCTCGCCGCGGCGATCCTCGCGGGTCTCGATCTGCATGACCTCGGCGTCGCTGATGCTGACGTACAGCTCGGAGGCGATGCCCTGCTCGTCGGAGATCTCCCAGATGTGGTTGGCTGTGTCGGTCTCGCTGTAGTAGCTGCCGGTGCGGTAGGTGATCGTGGCGTTCATACTGGGATACATCAGATAGGGAAAGGAACCCACTATGAACG
>NZ_JAUPWM010000309.1:0-311 GCF_032436795.1 Streptomyces sp. P9(2023) | reverse complement strand
ACATCAGCAGCCGACACGTACAGCATCCCCGTCGGATGATCCATACACTCCGGGTCGCCTCGCAGCAGTACAGTCGGCCCGGCCAGCATGATCCGGTCCACCGCCTGCACCGTCGCCTCATCCTCAGCGACCAGACGCCACGACCGGACACGCACCTGACGCGCACCACCCACCGTCACAGGTAGACCACCCATCGGGCGCACCATCTCCGACGCCGACGACCACCGGCCACGAGACTCCGAGCGCAGAACACCCACCACCACCGCACCGAGCGGTGCCATCGGATCGGACAGCCACACACGGGAGTGTCC